>NZ_JAGUQP010000005.1:0-37935 GCF_018704065.1 Desulfovulcanus ferrireducens
GACCAAAAGCTGAGTTACGGTGTCTTGATGCACCAGAAAGTTGAACGGTCTGTCACGCCTAAATTCTTATTTCTTTATCTCTTAAATTTGAAAACAGGTGATGTAAACATACGAGAAAGTTGAGGCTTATATTTTAACCGCAGACGCACGCAGATGGACGCAGGCAAGTGCGCCCGGCGACTTGCCGGTCGTAATGCATTTCAGAAACCAAGACTTTCAATCAGCGGGTAAGATAGGGTTTGGCCACAGGCTCTTAATCCTATTGGTTAGGGAACTTTATGGTTCGTAAGTCGTCCCAAAAATAGAGTAGTCAATCAGCACGTTATTACTCAGATCTGGGACATCATCACGCTTTCTCTCTCCGTGGAGGTAATGTTCAAATCGATTAAATGACTGATAAACTAGTCCCACCTGATCGTCTTTGTTTTCAATCATTGTATTTGCAATCAGGCCAAACACGTACTTTGCAATAGCCACTCCAGCTGCTGCAGCAGGGTTTGCTGCAGCGCTGGCCAGAGCTAAAACATTGTCCACGAAACCATCGAACTCTGGTGCGCTAATCACACTATCTATCTTTCGTCCGAGATTGTTTACATCCTCATCAATTTCAAAAATCATTAGAGACCAGTTGAATGATACGGGTATCTTTTGTGCCGTATACAGCGCATACCCCGTGTCACCGAATGTCATTTGATGACCATCTCTTACATTGTCCAGCTGCATTAAGACCTTTGAACTCAGAACAGATTGGGCAGCGACCTTGATCAGTTCTTTTTTTTGCTCCGGATCTGTTGTTCGCTGAAGGTCATCCAGCACTGGAAGATTTACGTCTTCACCAGTGATGAAACTAAGTATCTTAAGTTCGCCAGGTCCCCACTCACGGTTGTTTAGAATTTTTAACTTGTTGATTCTAAAGACGAAGAATTCCATGATTTGCCCCTCCTTTAGTGCCGCAATCTCTTTATTTTTTGCTTGGATTATTTTCCGTAGTTCTTTATTGTAGTCGAACTTGACGGTTAAAATAACTATCAAGATGGCAGTTAATCCGTATGCAAATCCAGCGAGCGCATTGAATTTGAAACCCTTAACTTCAATTGATGAGTTTGGCCATTCCCATTATCTATCACATATAGCCATACGCACCAAGGCTGCAATCTTGTGCACAAGAGCTCACATGAAAATGTATAGGAAGACATAGGGCGCTTACTCGCCCCGATATATTAATTTTTTTAATTGATTAATATAAATTTATACGTCTATAAAGTATAAAATTAAAAATAACATTAACACAATTTTGTATCAAGGAAAAAATGAAAAAAATAGACTTTTTCACAGTCTAAAATTTTCATTTTTAGATGTATGTATTAAAATTAGATATCATTTTAATTGGTTGACGTTAAAATTTAGTCATTATCTAAAAATTGTTTGGCCTAAAAAATAAATTTTAGTTGAGCTTATCTATTCTATATAAAAATAATTGTTTTCTCTTTTCTTGTTCATATTTGGCAAAATTTTGTCATAGAGTCTGTGGCCAAACCTCATTTTGACTACATGATTAGAAATCAGGATTGAAAAAAATTATGAAAAATTCTCCTCTGAGTAGGGTTGGTCACAGACTCCATAATTTTAAGTAATCAAACCTGTGCAGATGGTCTGTGCAATGATAATAATTCAGAATCTGGCGGCAATCAGGGGAAAAACTCTACTAAGGAATCCCATATCCACTGACCATCCTACCTAGTCAATCACTCACCTACGCAACTACTCAACCCAAGTGCACCCATCGGATGCACTCAGCTCTTGTTTGACACGAAACCATTGAATAGTGTAACTTTGTTCGAGAGCTGAGCAGAAGTTTTAAGATTTCCCTTTCCATCAGTGAGCTATAAAATTGACCAGACAAGCTTTTGCAGGCTCATCATTGTCCCTAATAGCTCGAAAAATTTTGAACAGATTTCTTGACAATACTCGCCTGGCTCTGCTAGGGGTCTTCTACTTTTTGTAGGCGCGTAGCTCAGGGGGAGAGCACTTGCTTGACGCGCAAGGGGTCAGGAGTTCAAATCTCCTCGCGCCTACCACCAATAGAAATTATTTAGGGAGGCCTTAAGCCTCCCTAATCTGTTTATAGGCAGGAAAAAATGGTCAAGATAATTGGCGTGCAGGAAGATGTTCAGATCGAGTCCGGCCAGACCTTTGCAGATGTTTTAAAAGCTGGTTTGTCCAACAAAAAAAGAAAGCAGGTAGTGGCCTGCAAATGTGATGGGCAGCTTTTTGATTTAACCCGTCGGGTTCCGGAAGATTGTGCAGAGATAGAGCCTATCTATATAGACTCCTCGGAAGGTCTGGAAATTTTACGCCACAGTGCCGCCCATATTATGGCCGAGGCTGTTAAAGATTTGTTCCCTACGGCCAAGGTGACCATTGGCCCTAGCATTGAAAACGGTTTTTACTACGATTTTGATTATGAGCGCCCCTTTACTCCGGAGGATCTGGAAAAGATAGAGGCCCGCATGCAAGAGAGCGTGGCCAAAAACCTTCCTTTTGAGCGCGAAGAATTGTCCAGGGAAGAGGCCAAGAAGCTTTTTCTTGGCATGAATGAGACCTACAAGTTAGAGATCCTGGATGAACTTTCAGATTCCAGGGTGACTATTTATCGGCATGGCGATTTTGTCGATCTTTGTCGCGGCCCGCACATTCCTTCTACTGGCTATTTAAAAGCTTTTAAGTTAACGTCTGTTGCTGGGGCTTATTGGCGAGGCGATGAGAATAAGCCCATGCTGCAGAGAATTTATGGTACTGCCTTTGCGAGCCCAAAAGAGTTAAAAAAATATTTGAATCAGTTAGAAGAGGCCAAGAAGCGTGATCACAGGAAGCTTGGTCCTCAACTGGATCTTTTCAGCTTTTCTGAAGAGGCTGGTCCCGGAATGCCTATTTTTCATCCCAAAGGGGCATTAATACGGGCTATTTTGGAGGATTTTGAGCGTAAAGAGCATCTAAAACGAGGTTATGAGATTGTTCAGGGGCCACAGCTTTTAAGGCGTGAGTTGTGGGAAAGGTCTGGTCATTACGATAATTATCGGGAGAATATGTATTTTACCGAGATTGACGACCAGGTCTATGGAATCAAACCCATGAACTGCTTGGCCCACATGCTTATTTATAAGTCCAGGATGCGCAGTTATCGGGACCTGCCCGTGCGTTATTTTGAATTAGGTACTGTTCATCGCCATGAAAAATCAGGTGTTTTGCATGGGCTACTTCGTGTGCGCCAGTTTACCCAGGACGATGCACACATTATTTGCCGCCCGGATCAGCTCCAGGACGAAATAACCGGAGTCTTGCAATTTGTGCAGGATATCATGCGGTTATTTGATTTTGAATATGAGATGGAAATTAGTACCAGGCCGGAAAAGTCCATTGGCTCTGATGAAGATTGGGACCGCGCGACCAAGGCTTTAACCCAAGCACTCGATTCACTCGGTTTAAAATATGATATTTGTCCGGGCGATGGCGCATTCTATGGTCCAAAAATTGATGTAAAACTAAAAGATGCCCTGGGGCGAAAATGGCAGTGCGCCACAATACAATGCGATTTTACATTGCCTGAGCGTTTTGACCTGGTCTATATTGGCGAGGATGGTCAGAGGCATCGGCCGGTGATGCTGCACAGGGTTGTTTTAGGAGCAATCGAGCGCTTTTTAGGCGTGCTTATTGAACATTACGCCGGTGCATTTCCTACCTGGTTGGCTCCTGTACAGGCCAGGATTCTGACCATTACCGATGCTCATAAGCCATATGCAGAAAAATGTTATAAGGATTTGCGCAAGGCCGGGATAAGAGTGGAGTTGGATACGCGCAATGAAAAGTTAGGATATAAGGTGCGTGAAGCTCAGATGGAAAAGATCCCTTACATGCTTATTGTGGGCGAGAAAGAAATAGAGCAATCTAGTGTCAATGTTCGCTTGCGCGGAGGGAAAAATTTGGGCATGAAGACAATTCAAGAAGTGGTTGAACTAATTATAGAAGATATGGATGAACCGTTTAAAAAGGGAGGAATGAGCTATAGATACCTCTATTAAGGCTCGACGGAATAGGCAGATCAGGGCCAAAGAAGTTAGGGTGATTAATGTTGATGGGCAGCAGCTTGGTATCATGGATATTGCCCAGGCTTTGCAACATGCTCAGGCAATGGGGCTTGACTTGGTTGAGGTTGCGCCTAATGCTAATCCGCCGGTATGCCGGATAATGGACTATGGTAAATTCCAGTATCAACAGCAAAAAAAGCAACAGGAAGCCAAGAAGAAACAGACCAAGATCCAACTCAAGGAAATAAAAGTTCGCCCCAAGACAGATGAAAACGATTTGCAGACAAAGGTTCGGCATATTCGCAGGTTTATCGAAAAGGGTGACAGGTGCAAGGTTACTGTTTTTTTTCGCGGCAGGGAATTGGCCCATAAGGATCGCGGCTTAGAAATTTTAAAGAAGATAGTTGAAATGCTCTCCGACATTGCTAAGGTTGAGCAGCAGCCGAAGTTTGAAGGTAGGACCATGAACTTGATCCTGTCTCCGATTGCCGGAAAGAAAAAGGTTAACTGATTTATTTTTCATTTTTATATTTTAATAAGACATTAAGCTTTCAGTTTTGAGCTTTTTAATAGGGAGGATAACATGCCTAAGATCAAGACAAACAGAAGTGCGGCCAAGCGCTTTTCTCTGACTGGTTCCGGAAAGGTTAGAAGAAGAAGACAAAATTTAAGGCATATTTTGACTAAGAAGAATGCCAAGAGAAAAAGAAGATTGGGACAGCCTGCACTTGTAGACAGTGCCAACATTAAGCAGGTTAAAAAGTTGATGCCTAATTCATTTTAGTTTTATTTTTTAGGAGGAGAAAGCAATGCGTATAAAAAGAGGAAAAACTGCCCACCGGAGGCATAAAAAATATTTGAAGATGGCCAAGGGCTATCGCGGTGCAAGGAGTAAATTGTATCGTACCGCACGGGAAACAGTGGAAAGAGCCCTTTGTTATGCTTACAGAGACAGGAAGCAGAAAAAAAGGGATTTTCGCAAGTTATGGATTGTGCGTATTAATGCCGCGGCTAGAGAGTATGGTCTCTCATATAGCCGGTTCATGCACGGTTTAAACGAGGCTGGGGTGGCTGTTAACAGAAAGGTCCTTGCGGACATGGCTGTCAATGAAAAGGCTGCTTTTGCCAAACTTGCGGAAATGGTAAAAGCTAGGGCAAATTGATGATATCAGTTCAAGATATAATTCAGGATTTAGAAGGCCTGATCCAGGAGCTAGAGCAAAGCCTGGGTCAGGCTTCTTCTTTCCAGGAGTTGGAAAAGATCAGGGTTGAGTACCTGGGGCGAAAAGGCCGACTTGCTCAGGTAATGTCCCGCTTGCCTGAACTGTCCAAAGAAGATCGCCCCCAGGCCGGAAAAAAGGCCAATGAAATAAAGAACAAGCTGCACGAACTTTTCGAAGAGAAAAAAGAGTCCCTTGAAGAGCAAAAGAACCGCCTGGATTTGGCCACGTTTGATCCCACCATTCCGGGCCGAAATCCGGATGTAGGTTCCCTTCATCCAATAACCAGGGTAATAGAAGATATCTGCTCGGTCTTTATACAGCTTGGTTTTGATGTGGTCTCTGGACCGGAAGTAGAGAACGATTTTTACAATTTCGAAGCCCTGAACATTCCCCCTGAACATCCTGCCCGGGATATGCAGGACACCCTGTATATCACAGATAAAATTTTGTTACGTACCCATACATCTCCTTTGCAGATCCGCACCATGCTTAAACGCAAGCCACCGGTTGCAGCCGTGGCCCCGGGCAAGGTATATCGTCGCGACTCTGACTTAACACACACACCAATGTTCCATCAGATAGAAGGTTTTTTGGTTGATACTCAGGTGAGTATGGCCGATCTCAGAGGGACATTAACCGCGTTCCTGCACCGGATTTTTGGGCCCAAGACCAGGGTACGTTTCCGCCCAAGCTTTTTCCCTTTTACCGAGCCCAGCGCAGAAGTAGATATCAGTTGTGTAATGTGTGGTGGTGAGGGGAAAATAGATGGCCAGACCTGTCGAGTTTGTAAAGAAACAGGCTGGGTGGAGATCTTGGGCTGCGGAATGATTGATCCGGCAGTATTTGCTATGGTGGATTACGATCCTGAAAAGTACAGTGGTTTCGCCTTTGGACTTGGTGTGGAACGGATAGCCATGCTCAAATACGGTATTGGCGATCTGCGCATGTTTTTTGAAAATGATATTCGTTTCTTGCAGCAATTTGTTTAACATATACTGTTGAGTGTTAAGTTGTAAGGTTGAACTTTTTTAATGTTCGGAAATTCAACTTTAACTCTGAAAATATAACGCTTAAACCTCCATCGTCATTCTGAGCGAAGCGAAGAATCTCAGCGAAGCAAAGGCCTGTCCTTAGTAAAGCGCAGGAATTCAGAGACCCTTCTAGGACGCTCAGGGTGACGTTAACCTAACTATAGGTATTTTCACGGTAAACTTAGCACTCAATACTTAATATTTAATAATAGTTTAGAACAGAGGAGTCCATGCTTTTAAGTTTAAATTGGTTGCGCGAATTTACCCCTTATGAAGGCTCTATAGAAGAACTGGCCGAGAGACTGACCATGCTCGGTCTTGAGGTCGAAGAGATAATCGAGCCTTTTGCACACCTGGCCGGGGTCGTAGTCGGTCATGTGCTGGAATGTGTACCACACCCTAATTCAGATCATTTGTCTTTGTGTCGGGTAGATGTAGGGGAACAGGTTTTACCGATTGTTTGTGGCGCGCCAAATGTAGCAAAGGGTCAGAAGGTCCCGGTGGCCCTGGTAGGGACAACCATGCCTGCCGGGTTTAAGATTAAAAAGGCCAAGATTCGAGGAGAGGTTTCGGAAGGGATGATCTGTTCGGAAACCGAACTTGAGCTTGGCACTGATGCATCCGGTATCATGGTTCTTGATGACGGGCTAAAGCCGGGCACGCCTCTGGTTCAGGCCCTGGGGCTTGATGAATGTGTTTTAGACATTGGCGTTACTCCCAACCGAGCAGATTGTTTAAGCGTTCTGGGATTGGCCAGGGAGGTAGCCACTGCCTTTGATTTGCCATTAAACCTTCCCAAGTTCGAGCTTGAGGAAAATGCCGATCTGGATTGCACCAGGGAAGTCGAGATAATTATAGATGACCCCGATCTTTGCCCACTTTATCAGGCCAGGATTCTGACTGGCTGTCAGGTAAAGCCGAGCCCCGCCTGGATGCGTTACAGGCTGATGGCTGTGGGCATAAGACCAATCAATAATATTGTTGACGTGACCAATTACGTGCTCATGGAGTTGGGTCAGCCTCAGCACGCTTTTGATAGAGAGCTTCTAGCCGGGCAAACTATTCGAGTGGCAAGAGCAAAACAAGGCATGGAAATTGTGACCTTGGATGATCAGGTTCGCAAACTGGAAGACTCTGATCTGCTCATCTGGGATTCAGAAAAGCCGGTGGGTTTGGCAGGAATTATGGGCGGAGCCAATAGTGAAATCAATGAGAAAAGCTCTGAAGTCCTGCTTGAGTGTGCGATTTTTAACCCCCCGACAATCAGAAAGACTGCACGCCGCTTAGGTATAAGTTCCGAGGCTTCTTTCCGTTTTGAACGGGGAGTTGACCAGGTAGGTTCACCCTTTGCCCTGGACAGGGCAACTTATTTAATGGCTACTCTCTCCGGGGGCAAAGTTGCAAAAGGTGTAGCCAAAGCCGAGCCCAGGCCGTTTGTTAGCTGCCAGATAGATTTTAGACCAAAGCGGGCTAGTGAATATTTAGCCCTAGATATAGATGAAGCCTTTTGTGCCAAAACCCTGTCCAAACTCGGCTGTGTGGTCGAGGAAAACGGGTCTAAATGGAAGGTTATTCCTCCCAGCTACCGTCTGGATCTAGAAAGGGAAGTGGATCTTATTGAAGAAGTGGGTCGGGTTTATGGTCTAGACAAGATCCCTGCCCACCTGCCCAGGGTTAGCAAGTCCTTGGATGAAGAACATATCGACCGTGATTATGCCTTCACTTCAAAGGTCAAGAAGTGGGCCTTGGGGCTGGGTCTGCAGGAGGCCATAAACTATAGCTTTGTAGGTACACAGGACCTGGATCTTTTGGGTATTGCCGAGGAAGGCCGCGTTTTAATCTGCAACCCCCTGACTGAAGAGCAAAATGTCATGCGACCGGATCTTTTGCCGGGGCTTTTACAAACATTAAAAGTAAACATTGGTCAGGGTCACAAGCGTCTGAGACTTTTTGAGGTAGCCCATACCTTTATCCAGGACCAGGAAAGCGATACCGAGACAAGAGAAAATAACCGCTTGGGCATTCTTCTTTATGGGCAAAGACATGCACCTCATTGGCCGTTTAAAGAGGAAGAAGTCGATTATACCGATATAAAGGGGTTGGCAGACCACTTTTTGCTTGCCTTTAGAACACCAACAGCCCAGTTTAAGCTTGTAGAGGATCATCCTTACTTAAGCCCTTGCGTGACTTGTGAAGTTGATTCCGTTGCAATAGGCTTTCTGGGCAGGCTGAAGCCGGAGCTTGCTAAGGCATACAAGGCCAAAAGTGCTGTCTGGTATGCTGATTTTGATTTGGATTTAATGCAGCAAATTTATCATGGCCAGGTGATTAAGTTTAAGAACATTCCCAAGTTTCCGGTAGTCCGCCGCGATATGACCATAGTTGCTCCCTTAGAGCTTCAGTACGGTCGCATTCTGGAAGTTATAAAACAACTGAAATTGTCGATTCTGGAGGATGTGACCCTAATTGATATTTATCAGCCTGAAGGAGCAAAAGAAAAGAATGTTACCTTACGTTTTACCTATCGCCATCCGGAAAAGACTTTAAAAGATAAAGAAGTGAACAAAGTACAGCAAAAAGTTGCACAATTTGTACTGGATAATTTGGATGTGCGTTTTCCTTAAAGCATTATGCACTCCACAGGTAGTCCCTGTACAGACGAGACAAGTTCAGTAGTTTTTTTAGCTGGAATCAATATGAGGCGGACCTTCGGGTCCGCCTTGTTGTTTTGGGGGAATGAGTTTATAGTCTGTTTAAACAAGCAGGTATAGGGCTACGAGTTACTAAGCAATGGCGGGCAAAAAGGAAAAGTTATATAAGATTGGTCAGGCAGCTAAGATGCTCGGCCTGGAAAGTTATGTCCTCAGGTTTTGGGAGAAGGAATTCCCCCAGCTTAAACCTTTGCGCACGTCAAAAGGTCAGAGGCTTTATACTGAAGAACACATTAAGTTAATAAAAAAAATCAAGACCCTCCTTTATGAAGACAGGCTGACAATTGAAGGGGCCAAGATGCGGTTGGAAGAACAGGAGCGCTGGTCAGGCCTTCTGTTGGAAATCAAAAAAGAATTGGAGGAGATAAGGCATCTACTTGGTCAGGACGCAAGAAGTGGCTAAAATTGGCTACACTTTGGTTGAGTTGTTGAGTAGGAAAGTGGTTGAGTAAGTAGGATGGTCAAAGGAGAAGATTACCCTCGTGGCCTCACTCCTCAACATCATTTTGAGACTTACTAAATAAAGGCACTGCTGGCGGACGCACCCGACGCGACTAGCCTAAAAATTTTTTCATGATCTCTTTAAGTTCATACGCAATCTGGTAAACTTTATTTGCTTTTTCTTTGACTTCACTGGCTCTTTGAGCTGTTTCTCGTCCAGTATCTGTTATATCTTCACTCATAACAACAAATTCTTGAACCTTTTCTGACACTTTTTGAGCATTTACGCTGATTTCATTAGTTGCGGCTGATTGTTCTTCAACAGCAGTAGCTACATTGGTGGCCAGCTCACTGACTTGTTCAGTAACTTGATACATCCGATTGGCTGCTTCACCAACGAAAGCACTGTTTTTTTGTAAGTCCTTAACCATCTCTGTTATTTCAACAACAGCATCTCCTGTCTGTTTAGCAAGCTCTTTCACTTCATTAGCTACCACGGCAAAACCCTTTCCGGCATCGCCTGCTCTTGCTGCTTCAATGGTTGCATTGAGTGCTAAAAGATTAGTCTGCTCTGCAATGTTTCCTATTAAAACGATAACTTCACCGATTTTATTGGCTGCTTTAATTAAATTCTCGATAGTTTGTTTGGTATTTACAGCTTCCTGTTGAGCTCCATTCGCAGTTTCTCTTACTGACTTGGTATTTTGTGATATATCATAAATTGTAGTGGTCATTTCTTCTATTGCGGCTGCAACGCTATTAATTTCTTCGCCAGTTAACTGGGCAATATTTTTTATTCCCTCGGCTTTATTTTGAGTGTCGGAAGATACCCTGTCTATATCATTAGAAACCTGATTCATTTCGTTACTGGCAGAAACTAAATGATCAGCTTGTTGTTGAATATCAGCAATTAGCTGTTTGGATTTTGTTGCCATTTCTTGAGTTTTAGCTATCAGGTTCTTCAATTTCGTTGTCATCTCCTGAAGATGAATTAATAGTTTGCCGATTTCTGTTTTATTATTTATGTCAAAGTGAATATCAAAATCACCATCTGCTACTTTATTAAATATAGTAGTTATCTTTTTAAAACCATTATTAATAGATTTAATAATAAAAAAAGCAGTTATAATTGCAAAAAATATTGATATAGCAATAGTTGAAGACATAATAAGCTTAGCTTTGGCATAGTCGTTAGACGCATTGTCATTTCTAATTTTAGCCCTATTGACTCCATAATCCATTAAATCGTTTATAGCCTTCCGGGCTATACGAAATTTTTCTAAAGCCTTACCTAAGACTATCTCTTTAGCTCTTTCTTTTTCTCCTTTACTGCTCAATGGGAGCACTTTATCCTCTATAATCAACAAATATTCGTTAAAATTACTTTCGAATTCATTGAGCAGCAACTTTTCTTTTTCTGATAGTCTAGTCTTTCTATATTCTGCTAATTGTTTATAAATTCGATTTTTCTGCTCTTTGATTTGATTTGACAAATCTTCCATCTCTGGCATGGACACACTTATAATATGTGTCAAAACATCACCCCTGATTCTATAACTTGCTGACTTAACGTTATCTAAACCTTCTAAAGGAACTAACTCCTGGGTATACATATCAGTAGTTCTTCTGTTTATTTCCTTCATAAAATATAATCCCATTAATCCTTGGCAACAGACCAACAAAACAATAATGGCAAAAGATAGTATCAATTGAGTGCTAATTTTTAAATGCTTTATCATATTATAACTCCATTAAAACTTGCTAGATTGCTATTTTACAGATTTTTTAGGTGTTTATAAAAAATTTGCTAAAGTTTTTGTAAGGTTTTGTCAATTCTTATGTCTGAATAATCGCTTCTGACACTATTTAAGATCCGCCTGCAAAAAGTCCTTTTTTGCAGGCAATGTTGAATTTTGAATTATGAATGTTGAATTATTTAAAAGGGTTACAGGATAATTTTTTGCTAAAGTTGTAAATTTCTAATTTTTGCAGTTGCATCACTTAAAAAAGAGTATTCTAGGGTAATCCAAATCTCATTATTTTTTGCTTGCTCTGATACCTATTTTTGACTTTTTATCCTGTTTTCATAAGGTCATAGCTATTGTCTTAGGTTTCCAAATTTTTTTTGGGACCATGCGTACTTTTTCAGACATTTCAAACAGATAAAGTGTAGGTTTGAGACACTTTCCTGGTTTCTTATTCTATGTTGTGTTATTGGTCTAACCTAGCTGCGCCTTATAGTTGAATGGGTTCAAAAAGTAGATTTTGAACCGGCGATTTTCACCAATGACTGAGATTGCCACGGGCAGCGAAGCTGCCCTCGCAACGACAATCTCGCCCCTGTCATTGCGAGCGGAACAAAGTGGAGCGAAGCAATCTCAAAGTTTGAACTGCAAAAAAAATCGCTCAATTTAGGTCTAATTAAAAAAATCTCTCACTTGCTCACTTCGTTCGCTTGAGGCATTTACGCTGTTAAATGCTGAATGCCAGTCCAGCTTAGCTGGATTTAACAGGGTAGGGCGGCGTCAGTGCTACCTGTCGGATACGCCCCCTTACCTTAGACTTAGCTTTTTGATCTCCAGGGCATAGGCCTTTTTGAACTGTTCCAGAAAGTTGCGATCAATTTTATCCCCCCGCTTTTCAACTTCCAGATAACGTTTTGGTATTTTTACCTGGTCTGGATTATAGTCGGTTTTAATTTTTAATACCAACCTGGATGCTACAAATCGTTTTTGAAGATATTGGCTACAAATTCTTAAGACCATACCTGAGTATTTTGCTGGACTTACTTTGGAAATTTTTTCAACATAATAATGATATGATTTTCTATAAATTTATATTGCGGCGTTTTTTGTAAAAATAAAGTATTATATCGGATTTAATAGATTTTATTAGTTTTTTAAGATGTTTATAGTGATGATATTTCTAGAAGCGAAAATTGAGGTGTTTGAATATTTGGACAACATATTCAAGTTCATTGTTTTTTTATGTTGCAGAAGTTTATTGACTTTACTTAGTTGACCATCAGAGATGGATTGGGGTACAGAAATTTAGAAATTTTGAAAAAATAATGATATAAAATACTTTATACTTCTAAAAATACATGACAGTTTTCTTAACAATATTTGCTGGCTTTTTCACCTTCGTTTTAGGACAACTTGTACTGAAGCTGCTAATAGGCCCAGTACATGAGTTTAAGCGTACCGTTGCTGATATTTCACACGCAATTATTGAATATGCTAACGTCTATTCAAATCCTGGTGTGACAGGTGAAGAACTTGAAAAGAAAGTTTCTAATGAGTTCAGACAACTCTCGTCTCGACTGAATGCCCAAATGTACTTAATTCCACGCTACGATCTAACTTCAAAAATCTTTGGCTTGCCTTCACGAGAGGCGGTAGCAATGGCAGCTAAATGCTTAATTGGTCTGTCTAATAGCGTCTATAAATCAGCATATCACCTTGCTTCAAAGAACGCTGATAAGGCCGAAAGGATATGCGATGTTTTGGGTATCTATGTACCTGAGCAAGATTGCATTAATAAGAAAAGAGAAAAGTCCTGACAGGCCCCTGGAGCTGACCGTGTAACTGGCACGCGCTACTTGAACGGCAACTCAGCTCAACCGTTAGGTTGTGCAATTATTGCCAAAGGATCCTCTTATGCATGACTATTCAACGAAATCAATCTTCACAGAAAATTTTCTTTCCTTGGAATTGCTAAATGACATATTGAATTATTTGCCCTGGCTGTTTCTTCATATTGGGGGTAAAAGAGTAGCGGTTGATGCTAAGCCCGACCAGTTTATTACTTCATTAAACGAGAAGGCCACAAAGCTTAATTTCAACCAATCTAATTTTAAAAGGCTACTAACTACGCACGTCAAAGCTTTGAAGGCCGGTAGGAAACCTACAAAGAACTTAGCGCATTTTGTTCGTTGTCATCATGAAAAAGTTAAGGATAGCATTCACGGTATACCGAACACATTAGATAAAGCACGTAGTGCGTTACTGGCTTTAATTGAAGTTGAAGCCTTTATTGACAGAGATCAGGTATGCGATGCAATTGTTTTACTTAGTGATGAAGTTTCATCTCTGTTTATCGCAAAGGTGGTTCGTGCTTGGAAAGAACAGGCGAAAAGGCATAGGGAAGAACATGAAAGCTCTCCTTTACTTGAGATTTTTGAAGGTGACATATTTTGGGTAAGTCATAATTTGATGGATAGTCTTGATGGCGTCTCAAGGTATAGATTCCGGGAACATTTTGGCGTTGGTGAGTTTGAAGCAGCATTTGCAAGTGTAGAGTCTATGTTGGCCACATCCCTCCTAGAGGGATTATCTGGGGTGGAAGCCAAGGCAATAGCAATTTGGGGGGATCAGAGATTGACATCAACTGCCTATAACCTCTGGCTTGTGAGTAGAAGTCGAAATCTCCCAAACCGGATTAGGGATTTTGTAAACGTTGCTTTACAGAGGATTGCTGGATGGCAGTTTCCTGAGGGCTGGTGGACTGATTTTCAGTTATCTGAGCCCGCTGGTAAGGATCCGACTGGTTTGGATACTTATCGGCATTTGCCTAGTCCTTACACAACAGCACTTTGTTCCTTGAACCTTCTCAAACTAGCGATTTCAGAACCTATGAAACGACAAGGAGTCATAGGTGCAAAATGGTTACTCGAACAACAAAATCCAGATGGAAGCTGGTCAAGAAAAGATATGTCGGAGAAAGGGATTGCCGTGAGACCAGACCTCTTTCTTACCCTGTTGTCTCTTGAAGCCATAGGTCGTAGTGGAATTGAGAACGTCGACCATTCCATCCAACTAGGCGTTAAATGGATTATGCGCCAGCAGAATGAACTTGGAATGTGGGATGACGACGATTTCCCCTTTCCGTTTATGACTGTTCTAGTCTTAGAATTTTTGCAAAAAAAAGAATACTTCTCAAGAGATTTGGACACCTATTTGTCGATGTGTAGGGAGTTCTTAAACAGGAGCACGCAGCTGTCGCTAGAGGAGAATTCGAACTCTCATAAGCTAGCGATTATCACTGCTTTTCAGGGAATTGAAGCCTTCCTATATTCAGTGTTGAGTCATCCGAATGTAGATATCAAAATTTTCGAAAAAGCAAATGAAACTATTGGCATGAGGAAAGCATTGTCTCAGTTTCAAACTTACCTACAAAACAAAGGCAAGTTAAAACGTAGTAGGGTAATAAAATATCGTAATTCATTGGATCAACTTGCATACTTGCGAGATCAAGTGGTTCATAAGGGAATCGACATAACAGAATCAATGTGTCGCCCTCTCATTACAGATGCATTTAGGTTTGTGACTGAATTTTCTCTGGAGGTTTTTGGTTTCGATATATGGGACTAGCATAAGCAAAGATTATTCGGTCCAAAACAGGCTATATTTTGCCTAACAAAGGGTTGGAGTCTGACCAAAAATGTGTCTTTTTTAGTTAACTGTATGTATTTTAAGAGCTTTTGGCAGCTTAACCGTCGCCATTAGAAGCAACAAAAAGGGAAATTACCTATGCCATTATTTGAGATAGCAGGGAATAGCCTTACACCTGTTGAACAAACAAATTTTCAACTAGAAAAAGACTTGCAGAGACTGATAGAGACCAATTTAGAGACAGTTTTTAATTGTCAATACGTTGCAGCTGAGTTTTCCACCGGCGCACAACATGCTGGTAGGATTGACACACTAGCATTATCAGAAGACAAAAATCCTGTAATTATTGAATATAAGAAAGTTGAATCATCTGAATTAATCAATCAAAGCTTATTTTATTTGCACTGGATTCAAGATCATAAAGGTGACTTTGAGATAGCGGTTCAAAGAGCTCTGGGGAACGGGATAGAAATTGATTGGTCAGATGTGAGGGTGATATGTATAGCTCCAAATTATAAAAAATATGACCTTCATGCTGTTCAAGTTATGGGTGCTAATATTGAATTATGGAAATACAGATTGTTCAAAAACAATACAATATATTTAGAAGAGGTTTTTCATGCCTCCAAAGTAAACAATGTAGTTGATGAAAATGGCAAGAATCCTGTGATGGTCGAAGCTGGGAAAAAGGCGGCACAGGTGAGAGCAACCGCCACATACACATTTGAACAGCATGTTGAAGGGAAAAGTGAAAATATAAAAAATCTAATCTATATGATTAGAGAGTACATGCTAGGCCTTGATTCTTCCATAGAGGAGGTGCCAAAGAAATTTTATATTGCATACAAGATATCGCAAAATATTGTATGCGTGGAGCCTCAAACAAAAAATATAAAGATATTTGTCAAATTAAAGAGTTCAGACATTGACGATCCACCTGATTTTTACCGAGATGTAAGCAAAATTGGCCACTATGGTACTGGTGACTCAGAATTTACGATATCATCAGAGGAGCAGTTTGAATTAATAAAGAAATATATTGAGTTAGCCTACAATAAAGTCGGTGGATGATCTTCTAAGAAAAGGGTGATCACGGACGGCAACCAGAAGGCTTTTTTCAAAGGCCGTGCCCACATCACTGTTGTAGCTTCCAGTAACACCAGACGTTAAAATCGAATGAGAGCAAATTTTTTATGGGGGAAAAGTGCCAATAATATCAATAAAAATTGCAAAAGGTCGTTCAATTGAGCAAAAACGGAAACTTGTAAAGGCAGTAACAGATTCTGTGGTTTCAACCTTGGATGTTAAACCGGAATGGGTTTCAGTTTTGATAGAAGAATTTGAGCGAGAGAATTGGTCCACTGGCGGAGAGTTGCATATTGATAAGTTTGGTTCTGGTTTTGGGCACTCAGGAACAAAATGAATTAACGTAGTCTCCTCACCCCCCCCTTCTTTGCCTATTTTATATGATAGACAAAGGGAGAAGCGTATCCTGGAAATAATGCAAATGATGCCAAAACAATAGGATACGCTATCTCTTCATCATTTAAGGATTTTGCGATAACGGACTTAACTCTGACTTAGTTTTTTGATCTCCTGGGCATAGGCCTTTTTGAGCTGTTCCAGAAAGTCGGGATCAATTTTACCCTTCCAGTTTTCAACTTCCAGATAACGTTTAGGGATTTTTACCTGTTCCGGATCAAAGCCGGTTTTTATTTTTAATGCCCACCTGGAGGCCTGAATTTCTTTGGCCGTCTCTTCCAGTTGCTCTTTAGAATAAGAATAGCCCAGGCTATTAAGTGCCTTACAGATATTTTCCACAGGATAGGCCTTGCGTCCAAACAGGCAACCAACCATAGAGTTGAGGAGACAGCGATATCTCTCCTGTTCAAGCATAAAATTTATGGCCTTTGAGATATTTTTGCTATCTTCTTCCTGATCAAAGGAGTAAGCTCCGCTGTCCAGATGGGAGTGGCGAAAACCTAGAGCCTGGCTGACAAAATAGGTTTCTCCCGTGGCATACCCGGCCATTTCCTGACCAAGAACGCAGGCAAAATCCTCTCCTCCGAATTTTTCCGCGGCCTTCATCGTCCCTTGTGCAAGTTGAGCGTAAAAATCATTCTTTTTAAATGCCAGATGTGTGATCGCCTCGCGATATGGCCCTAGTTGTCCAAATTCCAGGGGAACAAGAGTCTGGCTCAAAGAGACAACTCCTTTTTGCAAGGCCTCTGTGGCCCAGGCCAGGGCTACTCCTGTGCTTATGACATCAAGCCCGACGCGTTCCACGTCTTCAAGCAGGGTCAGGACATAGTCTTCCTGGGTCAGTCCCAGCATGGAGCCAACAGCAAAAATAGGCTCATAATCATAGGCTACCTGTCGGTATAAAAATTCGTGTTCAGGCCCAAATTTTTCGCGTAAAAGACCGATATGGATACATCCAACAGGGCAGTGGGCACAGGCAGTTTGACGCAAAAGGAGCTTTTCGGCAAAGGTTTCGCCTGAGATATTTTCAATTTTTGTGTCTTTGGTGGCCTGTAGGTTGCGCCATGGCAGGGCCTTGAGTTCGTTTAAGGGGATCAGATTCTGGGCCGTCCCTAAATCGTGATATTTGTGTACAGCTTTGGTCTTGGTAATAATACTGTAAATTTCATCGTAAGTTTTATTGTATTCTTTGCCCTGGGTTGCCTCGAACTCAATATGGCTGTCACCGGCTAGAACGATTCCTTTCAAGTTTTTGGCGCCCATTATTGCCCCGCTGCCCAGGCGGCCAAAATGGCGATAGGTATCTACGTTTATCAGGGCAAAACTAGCCAGATTTTCTCCTGCCGGGCCTATACGTAAGATAGAGCGGTGGCCTGAATGTTCAGGATAAACCCTGCGCAAAATTTTACCTGTTTTAAAGATATCCTGTCCCTGCAAATAAGGGGTTTCATGGATGTCGATGCTTTTTGAAGATATGGCCAGGCAGGATAATCTTTCTGCTCGGCCTTTGATCACTATGGCGTCGTAGCCAGTAAAGCGAATGGCCAGAGCTGACCTTCCGCCGGCATGGGTTTCGGCATATTGACCGTGATAGGGAGATTGAAATCCAAGCACGGTTTTACTCATCATGGGGAAATATCCGGTCAAAGGGCCAATGGCCAGGATTATGGGCTGAGAGGGATCAAAAGGGTCGGCTTTTAAGTCTGCAAAGTGGGCAAAAAGCCCGGCCGCTAGTCCTGAGCCGCCAAGCCAATTATTTCTCTGATCAAAATATTCAATGCTGGCCTTTTTTTGACTCAAGTCAACTACCAGGACTTTGAATTTATTGTTCATTATTATGCTCCGTTTGGGGATATATTTTGGATTGAATTATTTTCTCGGTAAGTTTGGCCATGGACACAAATTTGTTTTTGTGTAGACAAGTTTATAATCCAAAATTCAACATTATTCATAAGCAAGACATTGGTGGGGGCAAAAATCAACGCACTTTCCACAATGAAGACAGAAAATAGGAATATTTTCTTTGGGGTCAAAATAGATGGCTTTCACAGGACAGGCCTTTGCACATTTGCCGCAGTGAATACACAGTTTGGATTTAAAAATAATCCCTCCACCGGGACGCTGGATCAAAGCCGCTGTAGGACATGGTTCGATACAGGGGGCAGGATTGCAGGCCAGACAATGAATGGCTTCGAAGCCTGTGCTTAAGCCACCTGAAGTTTGGATGTGGATGCCCGCTTTCTTCCAGGACACAGTTTTATGTACCAACCGGGCACAGGCCAAAGTGCAACTGGAGCAACCTATGCATTTTTCCATACTTATGGCACGCAAAATTTTCACTATTTCCTCCCGATCCGGGTCTAAAGTTATTGAATTGGCAGTGGAGTCATGACTCTCTCAAATCATATCTCAACGAAATTCAATAAACTCAATGAATGTCGACGAACATAAAATATGAGCTGGTTCACGCAGCTTTTTAAGGTTTTTAGCCAAAATTTACTATTTTACCTTGGGCTAATCTTTGTTTAATATAGCTAGAACAAAAGGTCTAGCATTAGAATCGGGTCAGGCCCGACCGGTTTCGAGAACAGTTAAAATTTTTTGTTTTTTGGTGTGGGAGTTGGTTTAACCTTTCCTTTTTATTGCCAATTCTCTTGTTAACACCAATATCAGTAGGCGCAAACAAACAACAAATTTCAAACTTCAAGCACGGAGGACAGGATGAATCTATCTCAAAGGATTTTGAGCCTTCAGCCCTCGGCCACGATGGCCATTAATGCCAAGGCTCAGGAAATGCGTGCCCAGGGCCGCAAGGTGGTTAGTCTGGCTGTGGGTGAACCTGATTTTGTCACCCCTGATCATATTATCCAGGCAGCTAAACAGGCTCTGGACGAGGGGTTTGTCAGGTACACTCCGGTACCTGGCATTCCGGAGCTTAGAGATGCAGTAGGTGGGTATTTTAGCCGATTTTATCAGGTAAGCCCTGAGCGTGAAGAGGTAATTCTTTCCAATGGGGGCAAACATTGCCTTTATAATCTGTTTCAGTGTCTTCTGGACCCCGGAGATGAGGTGTTAATCCCGGCTCCGTATTGGGTTAGCTATCCGGCCATGGTCCAGCTTGCCCAGGGTGTACCAGTCTTTGTTTCGACCGAAGCTGAAGATAATTTTTTGGTCAGTGTGGATAAGCTTGAGGAGGCAGTCACGGATAAGACCAGGGCTATTATAATAAACACCCCCTCAAATCCTACCGGATGTCATTATTCCCAAGAGCAATTAAATGAATTGGCAGCCTGGGCCAAAAGCAAGGATATCTTTATCATTTCTGATGAAATTTATGATCAACTAGTTTATGAACCAGCCAAACCAGCATCCCTGGCCGGTTTCTGGGCTGAGAACAAGGACAGGGTAGCTGTAGTCAATGGTTTGTCCAAGAGTATGGCCATGACCGGATGGCGGGTTGGTTTTTGTTTGGCCCATAAAGATCTCATTAAGGCCATGACCAAAATTCAGGGCCAGAGCACATCCAATATATGCTCGATAGCCCAGAAAGGAGCACTGGCAGGGCTAACCGGCTCTTATGAGATGGTGGAAAAGATGCGCCAGAGCTTTTTAACCCGCCGGGATCTGGCCTTAAAGATTGTTTTGTCCTGGCCGGATGTTGTCTGTCCTAAACCTGATGGGGCTTTTTACCTTTTCCCCCGAGTAGATGCAATATACAACGACAAAGTGAAAAATTCCACTGAACTTTGTCAGATCATTTTAGAAGAGGCAGAAGTGGCACTGGTACCCGGAGCTGCTTTTGGCGATGATCGGTGTGTACGTATTTCTTATGCCCTCGATGAAGAGACCTTGACCAATGCCTTGAACAGGGTAGGAGAGGTTCTGGCTCGCCTTCGCTAGTACATCGCTGTTATTACGCTCTCTTCGTTAGCTGCTTACCTGAGCGTAGGCGAAGGCATAATAAAGCCCCGAAGGGGGCGTAATAACAGCAACGCAGCGCGTTGCGTAACAACAAGGAGTTAACCATGCCAGATTATATCCAGTGGACCACGGCCTATCAGGGACGAATGCAAAAGGTCAGCCCTGATGAGGAGTTCAAATGGGCAGCAAAAATAAGTTCACGCCTTAAAAGGGAACTTGCAGAAGACAGCTTGCCTTTTCTGTCTTTAAGTCACTGGCCAGAGTTAAAAAAGAGCCTGACTGGTCTTAAAGACAGGATAAAGAAATATGACCATATGCTTTTATTGGGGATTGGCGGATCAGCCCTGGGGGCAAAAGCCCTGCAAAAGGCATTTGCGCCAGGCCAGGATTTGCCTGGGCATAAAGGGCCGTGGTTGTGGATAGGGGATAATATCTGCACTAACTCTTTAGAGGTTTGGCTAAAAAATCTTCCTCCTGAAAAGACTTTGGTGGTGGTTATCAGTAAGTCCGGTGGCACGATAGAGACCATCAGCCAGTATTTTCTGGTTAAAAAGTGGCTTGAAAATAAATTGCCGAATACCTGGTCAGAACATATATTGGTAATCACTGATGCGGACAAAGGATTTTTGCGTGAGGAGGTGGCAAGATACAACTTCATCAGTCTGGATGTGCCGAAAAATCTAGGTGGTAGATATTCTGTACTCTCGGCCGTGGGGCTGGTGCCAGCATTGTTTATGGGACTTGATATTGATGAGCTTGTGGCCGGTGCGCAAGCTATGGCCGGTCCTTTGATTGAGAATGAAGTTACACCCCAAAATTTGGTTCGATATCCGGGCTGGAAGCTGGCTTTATGGGCTAAAACTTTAATGGATTTTGATTACAACCAGCTTATCTTTTTTATTTATCTTCCCTTATGGGCCCATTTTGGGCAGTGGTTTGCCCAACTCTGGGCAGAGAGCCTGGGGAAAGATAATAAGGGTAGCATGCCTTTGCCTGCCATTGGAGTAACTGATCAGCATTCTCTGCTCCAGATGTTTTTAGATGGCCCGAAAGATAAAGGATGTATTTTTCTTACCTGTTCAGGTCTTAAAGCCGGTCCTGTTTTTGACGCCCTTCCTTCCGGATGGGGGTATTTGGAGGACAAGGCCCTTGGCGAGATTTTGGAAGCCGAAGCCCTGGGGACTAAAATGGCCATGGGGCTGAATGGTGTGCCCCTTGTAGGGCTCGACCTGGAGAAGGATTGCGAGTTTAGTGCAGGTAAGCTGATTATGCTTCTGGAAGTCATGACGATTATGACCGGATGGCTTATGGATATAAATCCCTTAAATCAGCCAGCTGTGGAACTAGGCAAAAGACTGGCCAAAGCAAGGCTCGGAGCCGGTGGCTTTGAAAAGGAAGCAAGTATGCTGGATAGCTTTTTGAAGCAGAATCAAGAATTAGAGAAATTTTAGAATATTAAAATTGGTTGAATAGTTAAATGGTTGAGTAGTTGAGTAGTTATTTTTTATGACGAAAATAGTATTGTTTTTCATATAGTTGTTATTCTGGGCGAAGCTGCAAAAGGTCTGAATTTTTTTGACAGAAAATCGTCGAGTTTGATTCCGTTATCGTTAATCTTTATTCCACAGGCTAGCCATATAGCTCAACGCTCCCTGCGAAAAGGGAATGGCAGGGGCATTATCCTAGTTAACCTATAAATCAATAACTCAACTTTCTGAGTTAATTTGCGAGCGCATTTTCTTCAATGCTAACAAAGACTTGGACACATCTAAGGCTTGCTTGCGGGCTGTGCATAATGGGGTTAGTCAATAGAATATTATTTAATGCCTTTTCTGTTGTTATGATGGGTTTCGAAAGTTCGATGGAATAATCTCCCTATGCACAGCACTTCCGCAATCTTCGCCAAGATGTGTTACCCAACCCGTTTGTAATGCATTTCAGAAAATGTACTCTTCAATTGTGCAGTAATTTTAGGATGTTAATCATGTCAGAAAGTTGAGTCAATAAAACAAATGCAAACAAAAATTGCCCGCCCCTTTCAGCTAGTTAAGTTTTTATCCTGGAGTTCACTCCTGCTCATTTTGGGTTCGTCTCTGGTTTTGTCTGCTTTTATGGCCAATTATGCCCGGGAAATAGTGTTAAAAAAGAATCACGAGTTCGCCTTGCTCCTGGCTGAAAACTTAAACCATCAGATTTATCAAAGGTTTACGCTGCCCACTATTTTGGGCTTCGGGCGCATCGAGCTCAAGCAAAAAGCCCAGTATGAACGTTTGGAACAGGTTGTTCGCTCAACCATCCATAGTTTTCATGTCTTGGATGTGCGGATTTATGATAACGAAGGTATTGTTTCGTACGCTACAGACAAAGAACTATTGGGCCAGAAGGGCTTGGCAGACAGGGCTGTCTTCAAGGCGATTACTTCCGGCGAATATAGTTTTAATTTGCAAAAAAGGATCTCCAATTGGAAGGCCATGTTTAGTTTTAAGTTGGAGTCGGAATCGGTTGTTTTAAGAACGGTTTACCCTTTACGAGCTGAACGAACCTTGGGTCTGCGCGATGAGCCCATTATGGGTATCCTTGAGTTTACTCAGGATATAAGTTCTGATTATGAAAACATTGTTCATTTTCAATGGCTGATCATCATGGTTTCATTCACGTCGTCTTTGATCCTGTTTTTACTTCTGTTTATGATCATTCGTCGGGCCGACCGGATGCTTGCTGAGCGGGTCAGGGAAAAGGAGAAATTGGAAAAAGAGCTGCACCAGAATGAGAAATTGGCCAGCATGGGTCGGATGGTGGCCAGTATAGCGCATGAGATTAGAAATCCTCTGGGTATTATCCGCAGCAGTAGTGAATTATTATTTAAAAGGGCCCAGAAAGAAGATAGCCCTCATAGCAGACTGCTTGAAGCCATATTTCAGGAGTCCAGACGCTTAAGCCAGACTGTGAACGACTTTTTAGATTATGCCCGGCCTAGACAGCCTAAAATGGAGGATGTGGATATTGCACGGGTCATTGATGAGGCCTTGGCCTTTTTACACACTGAGGTTAAGCGCAAAAATGTGAGCGTGGAAAAGACAGGACCGGAGAAAGTTTTGGTTAAAGGGGATAAAGACCTTTTGTATCGAGCTTTTTACAACCTGTTAAGTAATGCGCTCCAGGCTGTCCCAAGTGGAGGCTGGATTAAAATTATTTTTCACGAAAAGGGACCGGTAGTGGAGATTCTGGATTCTGGCCCGGGGTTCGAGCCAGGCATGATCGAAAAGTACTTGGAGCCCTTTTACACTACCAAGGATACAGGCACAGGCCTGGGGTTGGCCATTGTCAACAATATTATTTCCAGTCATGGGGCTAAACTGACCTTGGAGAACCATGAACAGGGCGGGGCAAAAGTAAAGGTGAGTTTTGCGGCTAGATAAGAACCGAAGTAGGTGACATTACAACAGGTTAGAGAATGTCGAAAGTAGAATGTCTAAAGAGCCTGTGGCTGAATCTTTTTTTCAATTTAATTTCTATGGTTTATTCTAGTCTTGGTTTCTTTCACGCTGGTACAAAGACTTGGACCCATCTAAATCTTGCTTGGGGACAGAGCATAATGGGATATTTTGGGTAAACAAATATTCTTTTTATTATACCTATGAGCGATTTTCACTCAATGGGTAGAGATTGCCACGGACAGCTTCGCTGCCCTCGCAATGACAATCTCGCCCCTGTCATTGCGAGTGGAACAAAGTGTAGCGAAGCAATCTCAAAGTTTGAACTGCAAAATAATCGCTCAATTTAAACTATAGATAGTTATCGTAGGACTCGCAAGATATTTATCTTTGTCGCCCTGATGCTCTGTTTTGCCGCAAGCAAAGTTCAAGATTGGGTTACCCAAGCCGTTTGTAATGCATTTCAGAAGCCAAGACTTTCAATCAACGGTTAAAATAGGGTTTGGCAAGAGGCTTTAAACCATTCGATTTAGAGGTTAAAAATGGACAAAAAATTACCTGTAATCCCGGATGAGCGAGAGGAAGATTTGCAAAATCTGCATTTGGCTGACAGGGCGGATTTAATTGTATTTTTGGCCGGAAACCAGTTTATGCTTGCTGGTGAGCTTATGCAGGCCTTTCAAAAACAATACCCGGAAGTAGAAAATATTTTTTATGAGACCCTCCCCCCGGGATTGGAACTGAAGCAGATCCTGGCGGGTGGAGCCATGTTCCGCGGGCAGGTAATTGACGTTTGTCCGGATGTGTATACTTCTGTTTCTCTAAAGAGTATGCAGTTGCTTGAAGAAAAGGATTTAATTTTTAACGATTATTTTGTTTATGCCCACAACAGGCTTTCTTTGATGGTTGCCAGAGGCAATCCCAAAAAGATTGTTTCGGTTTCGGACCTGGCCCGGGAAGACGTGCGCGTATCTCAACCCGATCCTGAAGTAGAGGATATCGGACACTATATTTTAAACATGTATTTAAAGGCCGGAGGGGAAAATCTGGTCCTGACAATTATGCAGGACAAATTATCCAGGGGACTTACCAGACTGACCACCGTGCATCATCGAGAGACACCAGAACGAATCATGAACGGCCAGGCAGATGTGGGACCTGTCTGGTATACGGAGATTTTGAGTGCCCAACAAAAAGGATTGCCTCTTGAGGGAGTGGAGGTAGGTGAAGATTTGGACCAGCATGAGGAAGTCAATTACTATGTCTGCCGGCTAAAAAAAGGTCTGCATCAAGAAAATGGAAAAAAAATTGTGCGTTTCTTAAAGTCCGGACAGGCGCAGGACATTTATAAAAAATTCGGTTTCGTGCCGGAGGAGTTTTAATGACCGGAGATATCTTAGTCATTGATGATGAAAAAAATTATTTACTTATTTTAGAGGCTATTCTGCAGGAAGAAGGTTACACGGTAACAGCTCTGAGTGATCCTGAAATGGCTCTGGTTTATTTGGAAGAGTCTGAAGTGGACGTGGTTATCACTGATATGAAAATGCCGGGACTTAGCGGCCGGGATGTATTAGAGCATGTCAGGAAACATTATCCGCATATCCCTGTTTTGATCATGACAGCCTATGGAAGCATAGATGGCGCTGTTGAGGCCATGAAATGCGGGGCATTTGATTATATTACAAAACCGTTCGCCAATGATGAGTTGCTTTTATCCGTACGAAAGGCCATGCACTTGGCCCAGGCGGCTCAGGAGAACAGGTTGTTACGCGAGAATCTTGCTGAAAGGTATGGCCGGCATCAGATTGTTGGCAAAAGCAAGGCCATACGCGAAGTCCTGCGTATGGTCGAACGGGTGGCCCAGACCAGATCCACAGTGCTCATAACAGGGGAGTCAGGAACTGGTAAGGAGCTTATTGCCAGAGCCATACACTATTCATCACAGAGAAAAGACGCTCCTTTTGTCTCGCTCAATTGTATGTCTTTAAATCCTGGCGTGCTGGAAAGTGAGCTTTTTGGACATGAGAAAGGTTCTTTTACCGGGGCAGTGGCCAGAAAAAAAGGGCGGTTTGAACTGGCCCACCAAGGAACCTTGTTTCTGGATGAGATAGGCGAGTTGTCCTCTGATTTACAGGTAAAGCTTTTGCGTGTTCTCCAGGAGAAATCATTTGAGCGGGTTGGTGGCAATGAACCCATAAAGGTAGATATTCGTCTCGTAGCGGCAACTAACAAAGACCTTCGCCAGGCTGTGGCTAAAGGTGAATTTCGCGAAGACCTTTTTTATCGCTTAAACGTGGTCAATATCCATCTGCCGCCACTTAGAGAAAGAAGAGAGGATATTCCTTTGTTGGTGGCTCACTTTCTGCAGAAGTTGGCCGAGGAGAACAAGACCGAAATAAAGTCTTTTACTCCTGAGGCCATGGAATATTTAACCGCTTATGAGTGGCCGGGCAATGTGCGCCAGCTTGAAAATGTGGTCGAGAGGTGTCTTGTTTTGTCCACAAGCCAGAACATTGATGTAGATGAGCTACCGGCAGAAATTCGCGATGAAGAAGCCCAGTTTAAAAGCGCGGTGGACTTTTTGCCCCCAAAATTAAACCTGGCTGAAACACTGGAAAAAATCGAAGCGGCCCTGATTAAACGGGCTCTGGTCAGGAGCAATTTTGTCCAGGTCAAGGCAGCCGAGCAGTTGGGTATTTCCAAAAGCCTTTTGCAATACAAACTAAAAAAATATCACATTAGTTTGAGTCCGTAGAGTTGTTGCGTTTATTGAAATCAATAAATTCAACAGACCCAATAAATCCAATGAACTTAACAAAGGCAATAAGCTCATATTTGGCAAAGATAAAAAACGATCCTTCCTTGGCCCTGGATGTCGTTTGGCACGAAGTCTTCGAGTCAAAGGAAGCAGAGTATGGCCAGCCAAGTAAGCCCTGGTCCGAGCCGGTGCAAAAAATACTGGCAGCCAGAAAAATACCCGGGCTCTTTTCTCACCAGGCACAGGCCATAGATCTGATCCGGGACAAGAAAAACGTGGTCGTGGCTACACCCACTGCCAGTGGTAAATCCCTTATTTATAACCTGCCGGTATTGGAAACTGTTTTTACCCGTCCGGATAGCAGGGCCTTGTATCTTTTCCCCTTAAAGGCCTTGGCTCAAGATCAAAAAAAAAGCTTGCAGGAGCTTTTAAGCTCTGCGGGCCAGGAATTTGTCCCTGAAATTTGCATTTATGATGGGGATACCAAACCCTGGCAGCGCGCCAAGATCAGACAAAGGCCTCCGCAAATTTTGATTACCAATCCGGATATGCTCCACCTGTCTATTTTGCCCTACCATCATTTATGGCGCGATTTTTTTCAGAATCTGTCTTTTGTTGTTGTTGATGAGGTGCATACTTATCGGGGAGTGATGGGCTCGCATATGGCCTGGGTTTTTCGTCGGTTGTTGCGCGTTTGCCGTTACTATGGCCAGGAACCGCAATTTGTTTTTTGTTCAGCCACAATAAAAAACCCACAGGAGCTTAGCAGAAATCTGACTGACTTGGATGTGGCCTGTATCGAGAAGAGTGGTGCGCCCAGTGGAAAAAAGCATTTTTTAATGGCCAGGTCTCTTTTTGGTGCAGCTCAGACCGGGCTGAAGCTTCTTGAGTTGGCTTTAAAGATGGGGCTTAGAACCATAGTCTATACCCAGTCGCGCAAAATGGCTGAACTTCTGGCCATCTGGATGCAGGATAAGGGCAAAGCTTTCAAAGATAAAGTCTGCGCTTACCGGGCTGGCTTTCTACCTGAAGAGCGGCGAAACATCGAGGCTAGGCTATCCAGGGGAGATCTTCTGGCTGTGGTTTCTACCAGTGCCCTGGAACTGGGGATTGATATTGGACATCTGGATTTGTGCCTGATGGTAGGTTATCCTGGTTCAATTATGGCTACTTGGCAGCGCATGGGCCGGGTAGGCAGGAGCGGACAGGAAGCCGCAGCCATTTTTATTGGCCATGAGGATGCCCTGGATCAGTATTTTCTCCACCATCCCAAAGAATTTTTAGGCCTTGAGCCGGAAAAGGCAGTGATTAATCCTTATAATCCGGTGATAATGGGCCGGCACCTGGTCTGTGCAGCAGCAGATTTGCCTGTTAAAGCAGACGAAGAAATGTTGCAGAATAAAGAAGCGCAAAAGGAAATAGACTGTCTGTTGGCCTCTGGAAAACTTATTGCTTCTGCTGACAGGTCAGAATTCTATGCACCCGGCAAATATCCTCATCGTCATGTTGATATCCGAGGTAGTGGGCAAATATTTAACCTCTTTGCCGGGCAAGAAAGAAAGTATATTGGGCATATTGATGAGTACCGGGCCTATCATGAAACCCATCCCGGGGCCATTTATCTACATATGGGCGAAACCTACCTGGTCCAGAATCTGGACCCGGACACAAGGTCGGTTCAGCTAAAAGCAATGAAAGCACCTTATTTTACACGGGTCAGAACAGAAAAGAGCACAGAGATTCTTAAAGTGTTCCGGGCCAAAACAGTGGGCCGGGTTCAGATATTTCATGGCAAGTTAAGAGTAACGGAAAAGATTGTCGGTTATGAAAAGAGGTTGACTTACGGGCAAAGATTTTTAGGGGTCGCACCCCTTAACCTTCCGCCTCTGATCTTTGAAACCGAAGGTATGTGGCTGGCTATTCCTAAGGACATTCAGGATAAGATTGAACAAAAGTTTCTGCATTTTATGGGCGGGATACATGCCCTGGAGCATATTTTGATAGCCATCATGCCTTTGCTGATTTTAACTGACCGCAATGATCTGGGCGGTATTTCCATACCGATGCATGCACAGGTACAGGGACCGGCTGTTTTTATTTATGACGGCATACCCGGAGGACTGGGGCTGACTGCCCAGGCCTTTGTCCAGGCCAGGGAGTTGCTTGAACGGGCAGATGGGGTCATTGGGGCATGTGATTGTGAAAATGGTTGTCCCAAATGTGTGCACTCGCCCAAATGCGGCTCTGGCAATCGTCCTCTGGATAAAGAAGCAGCGGGCTTAATCCTGGATATGATTCTGGAGGAGAAGGATAGAGAAGAAATAATAGCGATTGCCATGCCAGAAATCAAAAAGGATTCTCCGGTAAAGGTCAGGCAAGAGGCGCCTGCAAAAAATAAAGTCGATTCCGGGCAAAGTTATGTACCTCCTGGGCGAGAGGAGTTGGTTCTTAGTGAGTCACAATCCGAAAAAACGATTTTTTACAGTTATGTCAAGGAAAACCAAAGGTTTGCTGTTCTGGATATTGAAACCAGGCGTTCGGCACAGGAAGTGGGCGGCTGGGGCAATGCCCACAAAATGGGCATTAGTTGTGTGGTTGTTTATGACGGGCAAAAAGACAGTTTCCTGACCTTTATGCAGGAGGAAGTGCCTGACCTTATTAGCTATTTGACAGGCGTGGACCTGGTGGTAGGGTTTAATATTTTAAAATTTGACTACAACGTGCTAAAAGGACACTCTGACTTTGATTTGCACTCCTTGCCTACTTTGGATATTCTAAACAGGGTGCATACGCGACTCGGATACAGACTCTCCTTAGATCACCTGGCCAAGTATACCCTGGGGGTTAGTAAAAGCGCCAACGGTCTGTTGGCCCTTAGATGGTGGAAAGAGGGAAAGATAGACAAGATTATCGACTATTGTCGGCAGGATGTGGCCATTACCAGGGATTTGTACCTATTTGGCCGTGATAATGGATATCTACTTTTTCGAAACAAAGCCAAAAAAATAGTCCGGGTACCAGTAGATTGGTAAAGCCTTTTGAGATTGAGAAGTTGAGAAGGAGACAGGAGAGAGGCGAGGTCGGTAGGAACACAGTTCCGCACCGTGGGCCGGTTTTTGGTGGAGCTATGAGCTTATGCGCGGAGGTCAATAGACTCCACGAGTTTACGTGGGGGTAAAAGTCAGACGAATTACGAGGGAAACATGGATCTTCAACTTGCAGCTGAAAAAAATCCTATTTTGGGCCAGGAATTTTTAACTTGGCTCTGGTTTAAAAGTGAAGAAACCAATGGTTTGTTTGAGACCGGGGGTGGTCAGAGTTTTGCTCTGTATTTTGGGCAGAAGATTGCTGTCCAGGGCGGTGAAGGAGAGAGTGTGGAAAAGGCTGTCTGCTCAGGACTTATGTCTGAATTAAAAGAAGCCCGACAGGGACTTAGGACAGGTAAAAAGGTCGTACAGGCCATAGTCAGGATGGAGCAGGATACCAATGCTTGGCAGCTTCAGCTTAATGCAGATAATTTTGCCATTTCAGGGCTAAAAACACCAAAGGTGGACATGAAACTGGAAGAAGGAGATGATCCGGATGCCAGATTTTTAGAAAAGATGTATCTTGTGGAAAAGAGTCTGGAGTTTTTGGATTCGGTTTATGAACAATTTTTGAGACTTAGGCTTTCAGCGGCATGGAGCGAGGAAGTAAGGAAGATAAAGAACTGGTTGGACTACGAATAAAAAGCTCGAAACTTGAAATCCGAAATCCCAAAAAAGGAGTTTGCTATGGATAAAATCAAAGCGGTTCTTAGAATTCAGCCGTGGTTTGAGTCGGACAAAGGGGTTTTATTTGGCATGGGGCGAGTCTTGCTCTTGCAAAAAGTAATTGAATTGGGTTCACTGAATAAAGCAGCTAAAGAGATGGGCATGTCCTATCGGGCAGCGTGGGGCAAAATTAAGGCTTCTGAAGATGCCCTCGGTGCGCCTTTGCTCATTCGCGAAGAAGGAAAAAGGAGTTTTAAGCTTTCACCACTTGGGGAAGAACTAGTCAATAAGTTTATTGCCTGGCAAAAAAGAGTGGAAGAGTTCGCCTTGAAAACTTCCCAGGATGAATTTCCCTGGGATGTTGAACTTTTTGAAAAAAAAGAAATCGGTCAAGAAGATTAATGCAATGGTTCTGGACCAGAGAAAATCTGATCCAGAACCAGCCTTTAATGTCCGATGCGTGGATAAAAATTGAATTTCACTTCCGTGGAATCTTCAATCTTAAATTTCAAAACGGAAATATTATCAGTTTGTTAGCCACCCATTCAGTTTCAAGATGACCTTACCTTTAAGTCTTAAAATCGCCTTATCCTCCTTGCGTAATTATAAACTCAGGGCTGTTTTGGCTATCTTAGGTATTTTTTTAGGCAGCTTAGCTTTTACCGGGGTACAACATATTTCCAAGGCCTTGGTGCGCAAGGCTGAGTTGGAAACAGAAAAATTAGGGCCAAATCTGTTTATGGTCGTAAGCGGAACCTTGCGTTTTCATCGTTCGGGTCGGGCCAGACTATCCAGGGAAGCGCACAACTTTACTCTAACTGACGTCCAGGCTCTGGCTAATGGGCTACCCGGAGTTCTCAGCTATACCCCATTTGTCAGACAGACCATACCTATTAAATTTAAACAAAATAAAGTTACATGTCAGATTGTTGCAGCCTGGCCCAATTACCCGGAGGTGCGCAGTTTTTGGCCAGAAATTGGCAGATTTTTTGATGCGAGAGAACTTGAGCAGCGGGCCAAGGTTTGCGTTCTGGGGGCCAAAATTGCCCAGCGGCTTTTCGGGAGTAAAGAAAAGGCCTTGGGCAACGAAGTTTTTTTCTTTCGCGCTGGCTGTCGTGTCATTGGTGTGATGCAGGAAAAGGGTTCTGATATTACCGGCACGGACCAGGACGAACAGGTCTTTGTCCCTCTGACAACTTATATGCGCAGGTTTGCCAATCAGAATTGGGTTTCCGGTGTTTACTTTAGTTTGAGCAAAGGGACGGATCAGAATGTAATCAAGGATGCCGCCACCACTATTATGCGCCTAAGGCATCGGATAGATGCCGGAGAAAATGATGACTTTAGTGTACTTACTGCTAAAGACACGATTAAACTGCAAAAGCAGGCCCTTAATCTGGTTAAGACTCTGGGGCTTATCAGTTCATCTATTTCTTTTGCCGTAGGTGGAATAGGAGTGCTGTCGATTATGACTCTTTTAGTGCGTATGCGTCATCTGGAGATTGGAATTCGTAGGGCCATGGGTGCGGCGAAAAAAGATATTGTCCATCAGTTTTTGTTCGAGGCTGCCACTTTGTCTAGTATAGGCGGTATGTTAGGCGTAAGTTTAAGTCTTGTCCTTGTTTATCTGGTTACAACCTTGGGTGACTTTCCCTTTGTCTTTGACCCGTTAGTTCTTCTGGGCACCTTGTTGGGCTCAATGTTTTTGGGCATAGCCTCTGGTGCCTATCCGGCCTGGCAGGCCTCAAAGGTAGTGGTAGTCACCGTGTTAAAGAGTGAATAGCCTATTGATTCAACTTTGGAGCTTGTCTTACGGGTTGTAATTTCAACCATATTAATGGACTTGTTTTATTCAATGAGTTCCGAAAGTTGACTTGGCCTGATTGGCTGGCCGACGGCGCAGCCTGATAATACCGGAGATGCAATAACGTGAGCTAAGCGAAATAACAGGGAGTGAAAGCGAGTGTAATAACCTGAATTTATAATAATGGCTTGAACAAAAAGACAATAACTAAAGCTGGGAGCATATTGGTTATTTTGATTTGTTTGATTTCCAGCAGGTTTAAGCCGAGTCCCAGGATGAGTATCCCTCCTACTGCAGTAAGCTGATTAATGAGCACCGGGGTAAATAAACTTTGAAATTGTCCGGCCAGGAGGGTGATGCCTCCCTGATAGATGAGCATGGGAATGACAGAAAACATGACCCCTAGGCCATAGGTTGCGGAGAGTGCAATTGAAGTAAATCCATCTAGGGTGGATTTGGTAAGTAAGAGGGTATGGTCGCCCCGGATACCTTCATCCAGGGCCCCAAGAATGGTTAAGGATCCAATACAGAAAATGAGAAAGGCTGTGATTAAGCCTTGGGTAAAAGTAGAGCTTTGGGACCCCAATTTTTTTTTGAGACGATTGGCCAGGTTGTCCAGGTGTTTCTCCAGATCGATAGCCTCGCCTGTGATTGCTCCAAGAAGAATAGAGAAGATAAGAAGCAGTAAATTTTCCACTTTCAGGGCCATTTGCATACCTATTAGCAAAGTGGTCAGTCCAATGCCCTGAAAAACTCTTTGATGGATCTTTGGGGAGATATGCGATTTAAGACAGAGGCCTATTAAGCTACCCAAAATTACTGCCAAGATATTGATAATGGTTCCCAGGGGCATAGCTAATCTTCCTGATTTTCCAGAGCATTCATGAGACTTATGGTTAGACTTAAAAAGTCGGCTTCGGTAATAATCCCTACGAGTTTTTTTCCATCAACAATAGGCAGGCAGCCATATTTGTGCTTGAGTAAAATAGCAGCTGCATCTTTTAGTTTCATATCCGGGGTAGCTGTTTTGACATCAGTACGCATGATTTCACAGATGGGGATACTGGCATCCAATTCATCCTGGGTTTGACGGTCAATGCCGGCCAGTTTAGAAATGGTGGCCGATAAAATGTCGCGGTGGGTTATGATGCCGATAAAATTGTTTTCATCATCAACAATAGGAATATGCCGGATACGGGCCAGCTTCATGAGGGACCTGGCTGCAGCTAAGGTGTCGAATTTTTTTAGGGAAAAAACATCCTTGGTCATCAGATCGCTGACTAAGAGCATAGTTTCCTCCTTATCTAAAGGTTTTGAACGTAACTGTTTCAAGTAATTCAGTTATTCCGCTATTCCTCTATGGCAGAATAAAAAGAAATCACGTGCTTAATCGTTGATGTCTTTTATTTGTCAATTTGCTGTACTAACGAAACATTTTGTATTTTTGTTCACATGTTGGTCAATCTAAAGTTAATATTTTTTATATTAATGGCTTAAAAAATAAAAAACCTCAAGTAAAGAACTCATGGACGGCAAAAAAAATTATGACGTGGTTATTGTCGGAGCCGGGCCAGCCGGAGCCACGGCTGGAATAGTTTTGGCGAGGGAGGGGATGCGGGTTCTGGTTCTGGACCGGGAGACTTTTCCCCGAGATAAATTATGCGCAGGGCTTATCACCTTTAAAACCCAAGAACTTGTTTCTGGTTTGATTAACCAAAACATAACCCAATTACAGGCGAATGGAGTTATTCACTATCAAAGCCAGGCATATGGCCTGGGAAATAAAAAAGGGCTTTTTTATCAGGGTAGAATGGAGCACCCTTTTTACTTTGTAAAGCGCAGCGCTTATGATTACTTTCTGTTTAAAAAACTAAAACAATCCGGAGCCGCAGTCCTGACCGGGAAAAAGGTTTTAACTATAGATTTTAATCGGTCACAGGTTATTACTGCTTGTGGTCAAACTTTTCAGGCCCGATTTATTGTTGGTGCCGATGGAGCCATGAGCCGGGTTCGAAATGCATTGTCCGGGCTAAATATTGTACAAGAACCATGGTCAAAGGGTGCAGCTCTGGCACTGGAGTGTTTTGTGCCAAGAGAGGCGGGAGAGTTTTATGATTTCCCTGTTGTTTACTTTGGTTATGTACCCAAAGGCTATATCTGGTCGTTTCCGGGGAATGAAGTTCAGTGTGTGGGTGTATGTTCTGAGCAAGTGAGAGAGGGACGTAAACTGAAGGAAGTACTTAGAACCTTTGGCCACAAGGCTGGCCTTGACCGGGAAAGTATGGAAAATATCAAAGCCCATGCTTTGCCTTATGGGAACTATGAGAAAAAGCCCGGTTATAAAAATATTTTGCTTGTTGGTGATGCAGCTGGTTTTGCCGATCCTTTGCTAGGAGAAGGTATTTTTTATGCCCATAAAAGTGCCTTGCTCGCTTGCCAGGCCATAAAATCCACGTTTGGACATCCGGAGAGGGCAGCCGGTGAATATACTCGCTTGGTATGGGAGATTATCCTGGAAATGGACTATGCTCGTTTCTGGAAGGAAGTCACCTTTAAGTTGTTTCGCCTGAATAATTATCGCTTGCTGGAAATTGTTTTCGCAAAATTTTCCACAAGGCTGGTCGAGACCGTCCATGGTCTGCGTTCTTTTAAATGGCTTAGGCCCAAGAAATGGAGTTCTTCTTTATAGACTTGAATTTAGCGTAAAAATAGCTCATAGCTCATGCCGTGTGGCGAGAACCGGGATCAATCGTTTAACTGCCAGTTTAAGCTATGGACAGACTTTCAACTGTGAGAGCGTTTAGCTCCTTGCATGGAAGTTTGGAAATCTTTTTTACCCATTAGATTTGACAAGTTAGCCATCGACTAACTCAACTAGCTAACAAAGGGAGAATAAGATTGGCCGTTGATTTGAGACGCAACCGGGAGCGGATGGTTAGAGAGCAAATAGAGGCCCGAGGCATTAAGGCTCCCGAGGTGCTTAGGGCCATGCGTACAGTACCCAGGCATTTGTTTGTGGACGAGGCCCTGCAGGCCCAGGCTTATGGAGACCATGCTCTCCCCATCGGTCATGGCCAGACTATTTCTCAGCCATATATCGTGGCTGTAATGACTGCTCTTTTGCAGGTAAAACCGGGCATGACTGTGCTGGAAATTGGAACTGGCTCCGGGTATCAGGCAGCAATTCTTTCAGAAATTGGGGCGGAAGTATATACTGTAGAAAGGGTAAGGCCATTATACCTGGCAGCCACCAAGAGGTTTAGGGACTTACGTTATTATAATATCCGGACAAAGCTTGATGATGGGACTTTGGGCTGGCCGGAAAAGGCACCTTTTGACCGGATATTGGTCACGGCAGGTGGCCCGGAAGTACCAGAACCACTTTTAGACCAGTTGGCTGATCCGGGGATTATGGTTATTCCTGTTGGTCAGAGCAAAAGGAGCCAGACATTGGTGCGGGTGATCAAGGAAAATGGCCAGATCAAAAAGGAGAATAGAGGGGCCGTTATGTTCGTGGACTTGGTGGGGAAACATGGGTGGTAGAGACGGCTGCAAAAAGTGGCGCTTTCGCTGTTTTTGCAGTTTTGCATGATTTTTGAGCTCAGAGCTTTGACCTGCTTCAATATGTTGGCTTGTGATAAAAAATCAGCTTCGGAGGATAGGTGAAATTTTTTCAATCCTGGCTGGATAAATTGTGGGAGCTTTCCTCGACCAAGGGTGCGGAAAAAGTTTTAATGGGGGTATCGTTTACTGAGGCTATTTTTTTTCCTATCCCTCCTGATCTTTTGCTTATACCGATAGGTCTGGCCAAGCGGGAGAAATGTTTCAGGTTAGCCTTTATCTGCCTGTCAGCCTCGCTAGTGGGTGGTATTGTAGGCTATGTTTTAGGCTATTATTTCATGCAGGTCATTGGCTTCCCAATAATTAAATTTTATGGCTTAATTGACAAATATGCACTTATCCAGACCTGGTACGAGCAATATAGTGCCTGGGCCGTGGCAATTGCAGGCCTGACACCAATCCCCTATAAACTCTGTACGCTCACTGCAGGGGCCTTTAAAATCAACTGGTTTATTTTTGTCTTGGCTTCTACTTTGAGCCGGGGAGTTAGATTTTATGCTATTGCCGGACTAATATATTGGCAGGGTGACCGGGCCAGGTATTTTTTGGAAAAGAGGTTTGACCTTATTTTAACCTTGACTATTTTTTTAGTTATCTTAGGTTTTTTTATTATTAAGTTTATTTAATTAAATTTATGCCACGTGCGAAAGCCAGTTTATGGTTGACAGCTTGTCATCCATGAAAGATAGTGGACCAATTTTTGGCTACGAGCTATAAGTCACGAGCTACCGAGTATATAAAATTTATAAAGGGGTGAGATTATGGCAAAAAAATCGAGTTGCGCATCATGTTCTAGTTCGGGGAAAAAAGAGAAGAGTGCATCTATGGCACTTCAGGACCAACTCATTTCATCTACTTTAGCCAAGATTAAATATAAAATTTTTGTTATGAGCGGAAAAGGCGGGGTTGGGAAAAGCTCTATTGCCACTAATTTGGCAGCGGCGTTAGCTGACCAGGGTTACAAGGTGGGGCTTCTTGATGTTGATATTCATGGCCCTAGTGTTCCTCACTTGTTAGGAATTAAAGGCCTTTTGGATGTTGATCGAGGCAAGATAATCAAGCCCAAGAAATTTTCTGATAACCTTTCTGTAGTGTCCATGGAGTCATTGCTCCAGGATCCTGATCAGGCAGTTTTGTGGCGTGGGCCAATGAAGACCTCTGCTATTCGTCAATTTGTTGCTGATGTAGATTGGGGGGAACTGGACTTTTTAGTTGTAGATTCTCCTCCCGGAACCGGGGATGAACCCATGACCGTTCTGAAAACAATCCCTGATGCTATGTGTATAGTGGTCACTACTCCACAAGAAGTCTCACTAGCTGATGTGCGTAAGGCTATTAATTTTCTCCAGTACGCCAAAGCAAACATTTTGGGTGTGGTAGAGAATATGAGCGGGCTTGTCTGCCCTCATTGCTCCAAAGAGATCAACCTCTTTAAAAAGGGTGGAGGCAGGGAACTGGCTCAAAAATATGGTCTGGAATTTTTGGGCGCGATTCCTCTTGATCCGGCTACGGTACTGGCAGCTGATATGGGTAAACCGGTGGTTCTACTTGATGAAGACACTCCGGCCAAAAAGGCCTTTTTGGAACTGGCCCAGAAGGTGAACCGGATGGTCCGGGAAAGCTTTGAGACTGTATCGTCTACACACACATAAGGGCGTAAGGCGCAAGTTGGAAAAAAATTTATTTTTCTCCAAAAAAAGACTTGCAATTTTAAAATTTAGTATATATAAACCCGACTTCCTTGGTGGCTGGCGTAGCTCAATTGGTAGAGCAGCTGACTTGTAATCAGCAGGTTGCGGGTTCGAGTCCCATCGCCAGCTCCAGATTTGATGGAGGGGTTCCCGAGTGGCCAAAGGGAACAGACTGTAAATCTGTCGGCGTAAGCCTTCGGAGGTTCAAATCCTCCCCCCTCCACCAGATTAAAAAGAGTAGGAGACAGGAAGACCTGTTGCTTGACTACTCTAAGTGAAAATGCGGGAATAGCTCAATTGGCTAGAGCATCAGCCTTCCAAGCTGAGGGTTGCGGGTTCGAGTCCCGTTTCCCGCTCCACTTAGTCAAGCCTTTCCAAGGCCCACGTAGCTCAGTCGGTGGAGCACTTCCTTGGTAAGGAAGAGGTCACCGGTTCAAGTCCGGTCGTGGGCTCCAGCATTTCCTGAGCTCTCCTCTTAAAAATATATAAAGTCATAATTAATCATAGAGAACAAATAGGGGGTAAGGTTATGAGTAAGGCAAAATTTGAGCGTAAGAAGCCGCATGTAAATATTGGTACAATCGG
>NZ_JAGUQP010000005.1:38034-105574 GCF_018704065.1 Desulfovulcanus ferrireducens
AGAACAAATAGGGGGTAAGGTTATGAGTAAGGCAAAATTTGAGCGTAAGAAGCCGCATGTAAATATTGGTACAATCGGTCATATTGACCATGGTAAGACCACATTGACAGCAGCGATAACAAAGGCGTTGAGCATGAGGGGGGCTGCTGAGTTTGTAGCTTTTGATCAGATTGACAAGGCACCTGAGGAGAAGGAGAGGGGAATTACCATTGCAACAGCTCATGTTGAGTATGAGACAGATAAGCGTCACTATGCACACGTAGACTGTCCTGGTCATGCTGACTACATCAAGAACATGATTACAGGTGCTGCTCAGATGGACGGAGCTATATTGGTGGTAGCAGCAACAGACGGTCCAATGCCTCAGACCCGTGAGCATATATTGTTGGCCCGTCAGGTAGGAGTACCTAGTCTGGTAGTGTTTTTGAACAAGGTAGATTTGGTAGACGATCCAGAGCTTTTGGAGTTGGTAGAGCTTGAGGTGCGTGAGTTATTGTCCAAGTATGGATTTCCTGGAGATGAGATTCCAGTAATTCAGGGCAGCGCATTGAAGGCGTTGGAGGCAGATAGTGCTGACAGTGAAGATGTAAAGTGCATATACGAGTTGATGGATGCATGTGACGAGTATATCCCAGAGCCTCAACGTGATATAGACAAGCCATTTTTGATGCCAATAGAGGATGTATTTTCAATTTCCGGTCGCGGTACAGTGGTAACAGGAAGGGTAGAGCGTGGTATTATCAAGGTAGGAGATGAAGTAGAGATTGTAGGAATGAAGGAGACGATGAAGACAGTATGTACCGGCGTAGAGATGTTCAGGAAGATATTGGATCAGGGAGAGGCCGGAGATAATGTTGGAGTATTGTTGAGGGGTATTAAGAGAGATGAGGTTGAGCGTGGTCAGGTATTGGCAGCGCCCGGTTCAATTACCCCGCATCGTAAGTTTAAGGCAGAAGTTTATGTATTGAACAAGGAAGAGGGAGGTCGTCATACTCCGTTCTTCTCAGGCTACCGTCCTCAGTTTTATTTCAGGACCACGGACGTAACCGGTGTGGTGACATTGCCCGAGGGAGTAGAGATGATCATGCCTGGTGACAACACCACATTTGAGGTAGAATTAATAGCACCTATAGCCATGGAAAAGGGATTAAGGTTTGCTATCCGTGAAGGCGGTAGGACCGTAGGTGCTGGTGTTGTTTCAGAAATTATGGAGTAGTATAAAAAATGCGTGTGAACATCCTTCTCGCCTGCAGTGCGTGTAAAAGAAGAAATTACGCTACAACTAAGAATAAGAGAAATACCACATCAAAGCTGGAGCTCAAGAAATTCTGTCCTTTTTGTGGGAAACATACTCTGCATAAAGAGACCAAGTAAGTAGCGTAATATTAATAGTGCAGGCCAGTAGCTCTAATGGCTAGAGCACCGGACTCCAAATCCGGGGGTTGGGGGTTCGAGTCCCTCCTGGCCTGCCATTTTAATGAGCAAACAAATGGCCAAAAAAAAGAAAAAAGAAGTAGTTGAAAATAAAAGTCTCCTTCAGGAAAAAATCCAGAACTTAAGAGATTTTTTTGAAGAGTCCAAAGGAGAACTGAAAAAAGTTACCTGGCCGACAAAGAAGGAGACATTGACAACAAGCGCGGCAGTTTTGCTTCTTGTTTTAGTAGTTTCACTTTATTTGGGCCTTGTGGATCTTGCCCTGGCCAAAATTATAGAAGCTCTATTATCTTAAAAAAATAGAGTGGTAGTTTAGAGCCTGGGTAAGATAAAAAATAATTTCCAAAAAAGCTTGAGATAATAAAACAGGCTCTAAACAAAATATTTAAAAAATACGTTATGAATCCAGAGAAACCAAAGGCCAGATGGTATATTGTTCATACCTACTCTGGGTATGAACAAAGAGTCGAGCAAACAATTAAAGAAATGATCAGAACCGGACAGGATCAGGGCCTGATTGAGGATGTCATAGTGCCCACTGAAAAAGTGGTCGAACTGGTTAAGGGCCAGAAAAAAACCTCAACCAGAAAATTTTTCCCTGGTTACGTTCTGGTTAAGATGATTTTTAATGAACATTCTTGGCATTTGGTTCAGTCCATACCAAGAGTAACGGGTTTTATTGGCGGTAAAAACAGGCCAACTCCCCTGTCAGATAAAGAAGCTGAAAGGATACTGGCCACAGTCGTGCAGAGGCAAGAGCAGCCAAGGCCAAAATTTCATTTTGAAAGGGGAGACCAAATTAGGGTAATAGATGGTCCTTTTGCTAACTTTGATGGCGTAGTTGAAGAAGTAAATTATGATAAAGGGAAATTAAAGGTAACAGTTTCCATATTTGGACGCCAAACCCCGGTTGAGTTAGATTTTGTTCAGGTTACCAAAAGCTGATTGAATTAAGAGGTAAGTAGAAAATGGCCAAGAAGGTAATGGCAAAAATTAAATTACAGATTCCAGCAGGATCTGCCAATCCGTCACCTCCGGTTGGCCCGGCACTGGGTCAGCATGGAGTGAACATAATGGAGTTTTGCAAGGCATTTAATGCCAAAACTCAGGATCAGAAAGGAATGATCATTCCTGTAGTGATTACAGTTTACCAAGATCGTTCATTTACCTTTATAACCAAGACACCACCTGCATCTGTACTTTTATTGAAAGCTGCTAAAATTGATAAAGGCTCTGGTGAGCCTAACAAAAATAAAGTAGGTAAGGTAACTAGGGCACAAGTAGAAGAAATTGCCAAAATTAAAATGCCCGATCTTACAGCGAGCAGTATGGATGCAGCGGTCAGAACAATAATGGGGACTGCCCGTAGTATGGGTATTGAAGTAGAAAATTAGGCCGAGAGGAATGGAAAGCTATGCCTAAGCATGGAAAAAAATATAGAAAAGCAAAGGAAAGAATCGATACAGCAAAAAGATATGCTGTAGAAGAAGCGGTTAAACTGGCACTGGAAACTGCCTATGCCAATTTTGATGAGACAGTTGATATTGCTGTTCGTTTAGGTGTCAATCCTAAATATTCTGATCAAATGGTCCGAGGCGCAGTAACTCTCCCACATGGACTAGGTAAAGATGTAAAAGTCCTTGCCTTTTGTAAAGGAGAGAAAGAAGCCGAGGCCAAAGAGGCAGGCGCTGATTTTGTAGGTGGCGAGGATTTGGTTGAAAAAATTAAGTCTGGCTGGCTAGAATTTGATAAGGCTGTTGCTACACCTGACATGATGGCTCATGTGGGTAAAATTGGCCGCATATTAGGACCACGCGGTCTGATGCCTAATGCCAAAACAGGTACAGTAACATTTGATTTGGCTAATGCGATTAAAGAGTTGAAAGCAGGTAAAGTAGAGTTTAAGGTTGATAAAGCAGGCGTTGTGCATGCTCCTTTGGGCAAAGTATCTTTTGGCCCTGAAAAAATTCTGGAAAACCTAAAAGCATTAGTCGATACTTTACAGAGATTAAAACCAGCATCAGCCAAAGGAACCTATTTTAGAGGCATGGCTGTATCTACTACCATGGGGCCAGGAGTCAAGATAGATACGAGTTCCATTAGAAATCTGTTAGACTAGACTTGAGGGTGCTGAAAAAAATCATCCTTGAGTTAAATATAAAGAGTCAAAGACAACAGGCGGGGTATCCCTTAATTTCCTGTCGAGACCGCTTTGGCTCTAGAAGCTAGATGAAGTGAGGTGAACAGGTGAACAGGGCAGAAAAAGCAAAAGTTATTGAAGATTTGCGTTCTAAAGCCCAAAAAGCCAGTATAGCAGTAATTACAGACTTTAAAGGGCTTAAAGTCGAGGAGATGACTGAGCTGAGAGTCAAGCTCAGGGAAGAGAATGTCGACTATCAAGTGGTCAAAAATACATTGGCCAGGATTGCCTTTGGGGAAACTCAGCATGAAGCCTTAAAAGATCAATTTCAAGAATGCTGTGCTGTTGCATTTGGTTATGATGATCCAGTAGTTGCTGCCAAAATTTTGGTTCAATTTGCTAAAAAGAGCAAAAAGTTCAAGACCAAATGTGCATCCCTAGAAGGTAAATTTTTAGAGCCTGATGCCCTTAAAGAACTCTCTGAGTTACCAAGTAAGGAGCAATTACTAGCCAAGGCTTTGGGTACTATGAACGCAGTACCAACCAATTTTGTATCTTTGTTTGCCAATTTACTGCGTAACTTACTTTACGCTTTAAATGCAATTAAAGAGCAAAAAGAAGAGGCTTGAGCCAAAGCAAAAAAAACTTAAGGAGGAAATAAATGTCCGAAGTTACAAAAGAACAAGTTATTGAATTTATTTCTAATATGACAGTACTTGAACTGGCAGAGTTCATCAAAGAACTTGAGGATAAATTCGGAGTATCAGCAGCAGCCCCAGTAGCTGCCGTTGCTGCAGTTCCCGGAGCAGCAGGAGGAGAAGCTGGTGCCCAAGAAGAAGAAAAAACCGAATTTGATGTAGTTTTAAAAGAGATTGGTGGTAACAAGATTGCAGTAATCAAAGCTGTAAGAGCACTAACTGGTCTTGGCCTTAAGGAAGCAAAAGCCAAGGTTGATGAAGTGCCTTCAGTAATAAAAGAGGCTGTAAGTAAGGAGCAGGCTGAAGAAGCTAAGAAACAGCTTGAAGAAGCCGGCGCTGTTGTAGAGTTGAAGTAGGTTTTTTTGTATTATTTAAATTTTTAAGTTTAGAGAGCGCAAGTTAAGGGATACTTGCGCTCTCTAAACTATTTATTATTTTTCATTATCATAATAGATATTGAGCTAAATTACAACTGAAATTTGGCTATATTCTTATCTTTTTTATTTTATTGGTCTGTTTTTAATTGTTACAGATCCATAATTCCATCCATTTCCATTAATTAACCTACCCTAAATTTCTCTTTTGAGAGGATAAAATGGTAAAATTTTTAAAAAAATTTGGTGATATAAAAAATACATTAGAAATACCTCATCTACTTTCATTGCAACTTAACTCATATAAAGAATTTTTACAAGAAGATGTACCGCCTCAAGCTCGTGCAGATAAAGGATTAGAAGGTGTATTTAGATCTGTATTTCCCATTGAAGATTTTAATAAAACAGCAACTTTAGAATTTGTCAGTTATGAAATAGGAAAACCTAAATATGACGTTGATGAGTGTATTTCTAAAGGTCTTACTTATGAAGCACCTATAAGAATTAAAGTTCGACTTGTTGTCTATGATGTCGATGAGGAAACAGATAACAGGACTATAAGAGATATAAAAGAACAAGATATATACTTTGGTACAATACCTTTGATGACCCCTAAGGCTACTTTTATCATCAATGGGACAGAGAGGGTCATTGTTAATCAATTGCAGAGGTCACCGGGTATCATTTTTGAACACGACTCTGGGAAGACTCATACCAGCCGAAAGGTGCTTTACAGCTGCCGGATAATTCCTATGCGTGGTTCATGGCTGGACTTCGATTATGATCATAAAGACATCTTATATGTTCGCATAGATAGACGCAGAAAAATGCCAGCCACAATTTTGCTTAAGGCCATGGGCCTAAGCAAAGAAGAAATATTAAATTATTTTTACGATAAAGAGGAATTACTTTTTAAAGATGGAAAGGTTTACCGGAAGGTCAACAAAGATCATTATCGCAAAGATATTGCCGTTTCAGATATAATTACTCAGGATGGTAAAGTCCTTGTGGAGAAGGGTCGTCCTATTACCAAGAGGGCCTGGAAAGAGATTATTAAAAATAATATTGACTTGATTGAGCTTGATTCAGAGCTTTTGCATCAACAATATGTTGCTCATGAAATAATTCACCCAGAAACCGGTGAGGTCTTGGCTGAACCTGGTGATGCACTTGACCTTTCTTTGATTGAAAAGATTTTTGACGCTAACATTGAAAAAATAGAGATTTTATATACTTCGGGATTAGATGTTTCATCTTCTATACGCGATACGCTCCAATTGGATAAGACCACTGATGCTTTGGAAGCCCAAATAGAGATTTATAAAAGGCTACGCCCCAGTTCTCCCCCAACTCCTGAGATTGCAGCCAGTTTTTTTGATAATTTATTTCGGAATCCTGACTACTATGACTTATCTCCGGTAGGCAGGTATAAGCTAAATTCCCGTTTAGGCCTAGATTTGCCATTAGACTACCGTACATTATCAAATGAAGACATACTCAGGGCTATAAAAAAATTGACCAAATTGAAAGATAGTCATGGCCCTGGAGACGATATAGATCATCTTGGAAATAGAAGGGTGCGACCAGTCGGCGAGTTGGTTGAAAATCAGTACCGCATTGGCTTGGTGCGCATGGAAAGGGCTATAAAAGAGCGCATGAGCTTGCAGGAAGTAGCTACCTTAATGCCTCATGATCTGATAAATCCAAAGCCCGTTACTGCTGTACTCAAAGAGTTTTTTGGCACTTCCCAGTTATCTCAGTTTATGGACCAGACTAACCCGCTTTCAGAGGTAACCCATAAACGAAGACTTTCTGCTCTTGGGCCAGGAGGTTTGACACGGGAACGGGCGGGTTTTGAGGTTCGCGACGTTCATACTAGTCATTATGGTCGGATTTGTCCTATTGAAACTCCAGAAGGTCCTAATATCGGCTTAATCGTATCACTGACTACTTATGCGCAGGTAAATGAATTCGGTTTTATTGAAACCCCTTACAGGGTAGTTAAAAATGGTCAGGTTACAGAAGAAGTCCGCTATCTTGATGCCTCTAATGAATTTGGAGAGATTATCGCTCAGGCCAATGCGCCTCTGGACGATGAGGGAAGGTTTAAAAATGAGTTGGTTTCGGCCAGGGTCAATGGCGAGTTTGCCATGGTCAAAAGGGAAGAAGTGACTTTGATGGATATTTCGCCTAGCCAGATAGTCTCTATCTCTGCATCCCTGATACCTTTTTTGGAGCATGATGACGCAAACCGGGCCTTGATGGGTTCAAACATGCAACGCCAGGCCGTACCGCTCCTTAAGACTGAACTTCCCTTGGTAGGAACAGGAATGGAAGCTGTGGTTGCCAGAGACTCTGGTAGTTGTCTAATCGCAGAAGGTAATGGGGTTGTGCGTTATGTAGATGCAGAGCGAATTGTTGTCAGTTACGAAGATGAAGATATATATCCTGAGAGTCTTGGAACAGTAAGTTACGACTTACAAAAGTTCCATAAGTCAAATCAAAATAGCTGTTTTACCCAGAAACCTCGAGTCAAAGTAGGCCAAAAGGTTGCTAAGGGAGACATACTGGCTGACGGCCCTGCCATTCTTAATGGTGAACTGGCTTTGGGTAAGAATTTACTTGTCGCCTTTATGCCCTGGTGTGGATTTAACTACGAGGATTCAATTCTTATTTCTGAAAGGATGGTCAAAGAAGATGTTTATACCTCGGTACACATAGAGGAGTTTGAGGTTGTTGCCAGGGATACGAAGTTAGGTCCTGAAGAGATTACCCGTGATATCCCTAATGTCAGTGAAGATATGCTCAAGAACCTGGATGATAGCGGAATTATCAGGATTGGGGCCAAAGTTAAGCCGGATGATATTCTGGTAGGTAAAATTACACCCAAAGGCGAAACACAACTTACGCCCGAAGAGCGTTTGCTGCGAGCCATCTTTGGAGATAAGGCCAGGGATGTTAAGAATACATCATTGAAAGTACCTCCCGGAATTGAAGGCACAGTAATTAACGTTAAAGTCTTTAATCGTAGGTCAGGGGAAAAGGATGAGCGAACCAAACTGATTGAAGACTTTGAACTAGAGAAACTTGATCGCAAAGAAGCACAGCATGTTAAGGCCTTGACTGCCCAACTCAGAGATAAGATCTGGAAGGTAGTTTCAGGTAAGCGATTGGCAACTTCAATACTTGGCCGCAAAAAAGGTGAGGTGCTGGCAGAAGCAAACAAGCCTCTGAAGAGAGAAGATTTGGACAATATACCGGTTAAAAAGCTTGCTAATGTCTTTGTAAATAAAGAAGTCAATGAAGAGGTAAGTGAGCTTTTGGCCAACTATGAAAACCAACTGCGTTTTGTTAAAAATATATATGATCAGAAGCGAGACAAGGTTACCGAAGGAGATGATCTACCACCCGGCGTGATTAAAATGGTGAAAGTCTATATTGCGGTAAAGAGGAAATTAAATGTCGGAGATAAAATGGCAGGACGACACGGAAATAAGGGTGTTGTCTCTTGTATCCTGCCAGAAGAAGACATGCCATTTTTTGCCGATGGTACTCCAGTTGATATTGTGCTCAATCCTTTGGGCGTACCCTCACGTATGAATATTGGACAAATAATGGAAACACATCTGGGTTGGGCCGCTAGAGAATTGGGTCATCAGCTTGCGGCCATGCTTGAATCTGGTGTTGATATTCAGATGTTGCGTAAAGAGGTTAAAGAGATTTTTGACTCTAAAGAAATCGATGAATTAGTGGATAATCTTGATGACGAGGAATTTGTTGAGTCTGTACGGGAACTTCGAAACGGGATAATTACAAAGACTCCTGTATTCGATGGAGCAAAAGAAGAAGAGATTTGGCGTTGGTTGAAAAGGGCTGGGCTTAGTGATGACGGCAAAGCAATTCTCTATGATGGTCGTACCGGGGAGCCGTTTGATAATCCGATTACAGTGGGCAATATGTACATGCTCAAGCTCCATCATCTTGTTGATGAAAAGATTCACGCTCGATCCACTGGTCCATATTCTTTGGTTACTCAGCAGCCCCTTGGTGGTAAAGCACAATTCGGTGGTCAGAGATTAGGAGAGATGGAGGTCTGGGCAATCGAGGCCTACGGTGCTGCTTATCTCTTACAGGAATTCCTCACTGTTAAATCGGACGATGTCACTGGTCGTGTGAAGATGTACGAAAAGATAGTTAAAGGAGACAATTTCCTTGAAGCAGGAATGCCTGAATCATTTAATGTTTTGCTAAAGGAATTAATGTCACTGGGTTTAGATGTTTCATTAATTAAAGATGAGAAGAAAAAAGGGAAAAGGAAGTTACATTAAATAAAAGAAGTGAGCAGGAAATAGTGTACCAGGGATTGAGTTGATATTAAAATATGTAACCTGCTCATTGTATCTAATCCTTAGGTCGATGAAATTTATTTACGAATTACGAAAATAAGAGGGATTAAATTATGACTCTTGATGATCTTTTCACCCAAAGGGGAAGTGATACCTCTAAGATTACCAGCCAGGAGCTTAAAGGGATAAAAATCAAGATAGCTTCTCCAGAAAAAATCAGAGAATGGTCGTATGGAGAAGTAAAAAAACCAGAGACCATTAATTACCGAACCTTCAAACCAGAGCGAGATGGTCTGTTTTGTGCTAAGATTTTCGGCCCTGTAAAAGATTATGAGTGTAATTGTGGAAAATATAAACGCATGAAGCATCGCGGTATAGTTTGTGAGAAATGTGGTGTTGAAGTCATTGCATCAAAAGTACGTCGAGAGAGAATGGGGCACATAGAGCTGGCCGCTCCTGTGGCTCATATTTGGTTTTTAAAGAGTTTACCGTCGAAAATCGGTACACTCTTAGATATGACCATGGCTGAATTGGAGAAGGTCCTGTATTTTGACTCTTATATTGTCCTTGACCCTGGAGCCACAAATTTAACCAAGAAACAGGTCATATCTGAAGAGCAATACTTTCAAGTCATTGACCATTATGGAGAAGATGCACTCAAGGTGGGGATGGGCGCAGAAGCCATTAAGGTTTTGCTTGAGGAGCTAGATCTGGAAAAGCTGCGCGTAGAACTTCGCGAGGAATCTCTTACTACTCGTTCACAGACCAAGAAAAAGAAGTTAGCCAAACGATTAAAGATAGTAGAGGCTTTTATTGAGTCCGGTAATAAACCAGGGTGGATGATTATGGAAGTAATTCCGGTTATTCCTCCGGAGCTTAGACCTCTTGTCCCCCTGGATGGTGGCCGCTTTGCCACATCAGACCTCAATGATCTTTACCGCAGGGTTATCAACCGTAATAATCGTCTGAAAAGACTTATAGAGCTTGGTGCCCCTGATATCATTATTCGAAATGAAAAGAGAATGCTTCAGGAAGCTGTTGATGCCTTGTTCGACAATGGTCGAAGAGGAAGGGCCATTACTGGAACTAATGGCCGCCCGCTTAAATCATTGAGCGATATGATTAAGGGCAAACAGGGCCGTTTTCGTCAGAACCTGCTTGGTAAGCGTGTAGACTATTCAGGTCGTTCGGTGATTGTTGTCGGTCCAAAGCTGAAGCTACATCAGTGCGGACTGCCAAAGAAAATGGCTCTGGAGTTGTTTAAACCCTTTATTTACTCCAAGCTGGAAGAAAAGGGTTATGCCAGCACGATTAAAAGCGCCAAAAAGATGGTCGAGCGCGGCGATGTTGTTGTCTGGGACGTATTGGAAGAAGTAGTTAAAGAATACCCGATTTTATTGAACCGTGCACCCACCCTGCATAGATTGGGTATTCAGGCTTTTGAGCCTATCTTGGTTGAAGGCAAGGCCATTCAGCTTCATCCGTTGGTATGTACTGCCTATAATGCTGACTTTGACGGTGACCAGATGGCCGTACATGTACCTTTATCTATCGAGGCCCAGATTGAATGCCGCGTTTTAATCATGTCCACTAACAATATTCTTTCACCGGCAAATGGTTCACCGATCATTGTTCCCACGCAAGATATTGTTTTGGGTTTATATTATCTTACAGTAGAAAGATCGTTTGAAAAGGGTGAAGGCAAGGTTTTTACATCTCCGGATGAAGTTATTGCTGCATATGATGCTGGATGTGTCGAATTGCATGCTCGAATCAAGGTTCGTATCAACGGAAAAATTGTACCAACAACACCCGGGCGGGTTATTGTAGGCGAATTATTACCGGAAAATGTACCCTTTGAACTAGTAAACTGTCTTTTGAGCAAAAAGAATATCGCTCGTTTAGTAGGTGAAACCTACCGTCGGGCAGGGACTAAAGCCACGGTTATTTTGTGTGATAAGCTAAAAGATTTGGGTTATGAGTACTCTACACGTGCAGGGATTACGATTGGTGTAAAGGATTTGAAAATACCAGATAAAAAAGAGGCTATTCTTAGAGCTGCCCAAGAAGAAGCGAATGAAATAGAAAGACAGTACCGTGAAGGTATTATCACCAGAACTGAAAAATATAATAAAGTCGTTGACGTATGGACCAAAGCCACCAATGATGTGGCCGCGGAAATGATGAAAGAACTTTCCACTGATATTGTTAAAGACCCTGTGACGGGTAAAGAAGAAGAAAATATCAGCTTAAACCCCATTTTTATGATGGCTAACTCAGGTGCTAGAGGTAATAAAGACCAGATGAGACAGCTGGCAGGGATGCGGGGTTTAATGGCAAAACCATCAGGTGAGATTATCGAAACTCCTATTACGTCAAGCTTCAGGGAAGGACTAACGGTTCTACAATACTTTACCTCAACTCACGGAGCCCGGAAAGGTTTGGCTGATACCGCTCTAAAGACAGCTAACTCGGGTTATTTGACCAGACGACTAGTGGACGTTGTCCAGGATGTTACAATAAGTGAATATGATTGTGGGACAGTTGACGGGATTGAACTTACGCACTTGATGAAGGCAGGAGAGATCAAAGAGCGCCTAAGCGAAAGAGTATTGGGTCGTATAGCTATGTTTGATGTTCTGGATCCTGAGAGTGGTGAAGTGATAGTGCCTGCCAATAGTATGATTGATGAAGACAAAGCCAAGCAAATTGAAGACGCTGGTATCAGTAGTGTAGTTATTCGCTCTACTCTGACCTGTAAAAGTAGGCATGGCGTGTGTTCCTTGTGCTATGGTCGTGATCTGGCCCGGGGGCATCTAGTCAATGTTGGGGAAGCGGTAGGTATAATAGCTGCCCAGTCCATTGGAGAGCCAGGAACTCAGCTGACTATGCGTACTTTCCATATTGGTGGTACCGCATCAAAAGAGATTGAGCAGTCCAATATTTTGGCTCAGAATAAAGGGCAGGTAATATTATCCAGGGTGAAAACAGTAGCAAATACCAGAGGGGAGTCCATGGTCTTGGGTAAAAGCGGTCAAATCAAGATCGTGGATGACCAAGGCCGCGAGAGGGAAAAATATTTCCTGCCTTCCGGGGCCAAACTGTTTGTCAAGCACGAGCAGATGGTGGAGAAGGGTCAGCTCCTGGCAGAATGGGATCCATTCAATGAACCTTTTGTTACCGATGTAGATGGATATATTAGGCTGACAGATATTATTGAAGGTAGAACTTATCAGGAAAAGGTTGATGAAACTACAAATAAAGCTACTCAGACAATTATTGAATACAGATCCACCAACTACAGACCAAGTATATCCATCTGCGATGAAAATGGTAACGTGAAAAAAAGACCGGGAACAAACACAGATGCGGTCTTTCAGCTTCCAGTAGGGGCCATTATCATGGTCAAGGAAGGTGATCATGTTGAAGCAGGTGATGTAATCGCCAGAAAGCCCAGGGAAAGTTCCAAAACCAAGGATATTGTTGGTGGTCTGCCCAGAGTAGCAGAGCTGTTTGAAGTACGTAAGCCTAAAGATCAGGCTATAGTTTCTGAAATTGACGGTATTGTCTCCTTTGGTCCCGATACCAAAGGTAAAAGGAAAATCATTGTTACCCCTGAAACAGGTGAGCCGAAGGAATATCTTATCCCCAAAGGTAAGCACATAACCGTTCAGGAAGGTGATTTCGTTGAAGCTGGTGAACTTTTGACCGAAGGTAATCCAGAATTGCATGATATATTGAAAATTAAAGGAGAGAAACATCTGGCCAAATACTTAGTAGAAGAAATCCAAGATGTTTATCGTTTTCAGGGTGTACATATCAATGACAAACATATAGAGATTATAGTTCGTCAGATGTTAAAAAAGGTTAATATCATTGACCCAGGTGATACAGGGTTCCTTGTAGGCGAGCATGTTGACAAGAATAAGTTCATGCAGGTTAATGCTCGGTGTGTTAAAAAAGGCTTAAAACCGGCTCTGGCTGAACCATTGGTCCTGGGGATTACGCAGGCGTCATTAAGTACCGAATCATTTATTTCGGCTGCATCATTTCAGGAGACAACGAAGGTTCTTACAGAGGCGGCACTTCTAGGTAAAGTAGACTGGCTCAGAGGTTTGAAAGAGAATGTCATCGTTGGTCGCCTTATTCCTGCCGGTACAGGGTACAGAGCCTATGTAAATACTGACATAGTTGTCCCGGAGCAGCCTGAAAAACCTGATAAGTTCTTGGAAGAATTGGAAGAAGAAACTTATGTCTCAGAGTAAGGACTACAGCATATATGTCTGATAAAGGTCTGCCAAGCCAGATATCAAAGCTGATTGAGGCCAATGAGTCGTAAGCTTTTGCTAAAAAAATTAAACTTAAAACAGATAAAAATTAAATTAACCCTTGACAAGAGGGAGACTATAAAATAAGTCTCCCAGGTTTCTGCAAGGTTATTAACGATGGAGGATTTATGCCGACTATCAATCAATTGGTTCGAAAAGCTAGGCAAAAGGTAGTCAAGAGAAAGAAGAGAGCGGCCCTGCAAGGTTGTCCACAAAAAAGAGGCGTTTGCGTGCGTGTATATACAACAACCCCAAAAAAGCCTAACTCAGCCTTGCGTAAGGTGGCTAGGGTCAGGCTGACTAATGGGATTGAGGTTACTTCTTACATTCCAGGTGAAGGTCATAACCTGCAAGAGCACTCTGTTGTTCTGGTTCGTGGTGGTCGTGTTAAAGACCTTCCGGGCGTTCGTTATACTGTTATTCGTGGAACTTTGGATGCTGCTGGGGTGCAAGACAGGCGCAAAAGTCGTTCGAAATATGGAACTAAGCGACCAAAATAATTCATAAAAGGGAGTAGATTGATGCCACGAAAAGGCCCAGTACCCAAAAGAGAAGTCTTGCCAGATCCGGTTTATGGGAGCCGATTGGTAACTAAGTTTGTGAATAGGCTCATGATCGATGGCAAGAAAAATGTAGCGGAGAGGATTTTTTATAAGGCCATTGAGGAGTTGGCAAAAAATACCGGAGAAGAGCCACTGAAGGCTTTTGAGCAGGTTGTTGAGAATGTAAAGCCTCAGATGGAAGTAAAGTCTAGAAGGGTGGGTGGGGCAACCTATCAGGTGCCCATGGAGGTTCGCCCTGATCGTCAGCAGTCTTTGGCTATTAGGTGGCTGGTTACTTATGCCAGAGCCAGAGGCGAGAAAGGTATGGATAAAAAGTTGGCTGCAGAGTTTTTGGATGCATATAATAATCGTGGTGGCGCGATTAAGAAAAAGGAAGATACCCACAGAATGGCTGAAGCCAATAAGGCATTTGCGCATTATCGCTGGTAAAATTGGAGATTGATTGTGGCAAGACTTGTACCTATTGAGAAGCAGAGAAATATTGGGATAATGGCCCACATTGATGCGGGCAAAACAACAACGACAGAGCGTATACTTTTCTATACGGGAGTATCCCATAAGATAGGAGAAGTCCATGATGGCGAGGCCACCATGGATTGGATGGAACAGGAGCAGGAAAGAGGAATAACCATTACCTCAGCTGCAACTACATGTTTTTGGAAAGATCATCGTATTAATATTATTGATACTCCAGGACACGTTGACTTTACTGTAGAAGTAGAAAGATCCCTGCGTGTGCTTGATGGTGCAATTGCTGTTTTCTGTGCTGTGGGCGGAGTCGAGCCACAGTCAGAAACAGTTTGGCGTCAGGCAGATAGATATAAAGTGCCCAGGATGGCTTTCGTAAACAAGATGGATCGTACTGGCGCAGATTTTTTCCGTGTTGTCGATATGATTAAAGAAAGGCTGAAAGCCAAGCCTGTACCCTTGCAAATACCTATTGGTGCTGAGGATAATTTCAAAGGCGTTGTAGATCTTATTCAAGGCAAAGCCATGATCTTTGATGACCAGACCCTGGGCAAGAAATATGAGTATGTTGATATTCCTGACGAATTAAAAGAAGAAGCAGAAAATTGGCGTCAAGTAATGGTTGAAGCCATTGCAGAAGAGGATGAAGAATTACTCGAAAAGTATCTGAGCGGTGAAGAATTAGAGCCTGAGGAGTTAAGGGTAGGTATTCGAAAGGCAACGATTTCACTAAAAATATGCCCGGTACTCTGTGGAGCCGCCTTTAAAAACAAAGGTGTGCAACCTCTACTTGATGCCATTGTCGATTACTTACCCTCTCCAGTAGATATTCCGGCGATTAAAGGAAAAGATCCGCAAACCGGAGAAGAAATAGTATGTCACGCATCTGATGATGAGCCTTTAAGTGCATTGGCTTTCAAACTGATGTCTGACCCATTTATTGGGCATTTAACCTTTCTGCGTATTTATTCCGGATATATTCAGACCGGGATGACAGTTGTAAACGCTGTAACTGGGAGAAAAGAGCGTATAGGAAGGCTACTAAAAATGCACGCTAATAAGCGTGAAGAGATAAAAGAGGCTTATGCCGGTGATATTGTAGCTGCTGTTGGTCTAAAGTATACTGCAACCGGTGAAACCTTATGTTCTTTAGAGAGGCCAGTTCTTCTTGAGTCCATGGATTTCCCTGAACCAGTAATTGAAGTTGCAATAGAACCCAAAACAAAAGCAGATCGTGATTCATTAAGTAATGCATTGCAGAAATTAGCCAAAGAGGATCCATCTTTTAGGGTTAAGACAAATGAGGAAACAGGTCAGACTTTGATTGCCGGAATGGGCGAGTTGCATCTCGAGATCATAGTTGACCGCTTAACAAGAGAATTTAAAGTAGATGCCAATGTTGGTCAGCCTCAAGTTGCTTATCGTGAAACAATAACCAAACCCGTCAAACATGAAACTAAATATGTTAAACAGACAGGTGGTCGCGGTCAATATGGTCATGTAGTTATTGAAATAGAACCACTTGAGCCCGGATCCGGTTATGAGTTTGTTAACTCAATTACTGGTGGAGTGATTCCAAAAGAATATATCCCAGCGATAGATAAAGGTATTCAGGATGCTCTACAAAACGGCGTTCTTGCTGGATATCCTGTAGTTGATATAAAAGTAAACCTTGTTTATGGTTCCTATCACGAAGTTGATTCATCTGAACAGGCCTTTTACATAGCAGGTTCCATGGCCATAAAGGATGCATGCCAGAAGGCTGGGCCTGTTCTTCTTGAACCGATTATGTATGTTGAGGTCCTAACTCCTGAAGAGTATCTTGGTGATGTAATGGGCGATATAACCGGACGCAGAGGAAAAGTTATAAACCTTGAACCACGGCTAGGAACTCAAATCATTAGAGCCCACGTACCATTGAGTAGTATGTTTGGTTACGCCACCGAGCTTAGGTCCAAGACACAAGGTCGGGCAACGTATACAATGCAATTTGATCACTATGAAAAAGTCCCAGCAGGACTCGCTGAAGAACTTCTGAAGAACAAATAGGGGGTAAGGTTATGAGTAAGGCAAAATTTGAGCGTAAGAAGCCGCATGTAAATATTGGTACAATCGGTCATATTGACCATGGTAAGACCACATTGACAGCAGCGATAACAAAGGCGTTGAGCATGAGGGGGGCTGCTGAGTTTGTAGCTTTTGATCAGATTGACAAGGCACCTGAGGAGAAGGAGAGGGGAATTACCATTGCAACAGCTCATGTTGAGTATGAGACAGATAAGCGTCACTATGCGCACGTAGACTGTCCTGGTCATGCTGACTACATCAAGAACATGATTACAGGTGCTGCTCAGATGGACGGGGCTATATTGGTGGTAGCAGCAACAGACGGTCCAATGCCTCAGACCCGTGAGCATATATTGTTGGCCCGTCAGGTAGGAGTACCTAGTCTGGTAGTGTTTTTGAACAAGGTAGATTTGGTAGACGATCCAGAGCTTTTGGAGTTGGTAGAGCTTGAGGTGCGTGAGTTATTGTCCAAGTATGGATTTCCTGGAGATGAGATTCCAGTAATTCAGGGCAGCGCATTGAAGGCGTTGGAGGCAGATAGTGCTGACAGTGAAGATGTAAAGTGCATATACGAGTTGATGGATGCATGTGACGAGTATATCCCAGAGCCTCAACGTGATATAGACAAGCCATTTTTGATGCCAATAGAGGATCTATTTTCAATTTCCGGTCGCGGTACAGTGGTAACAGGAAGGGTAGAGCTTGGTATTATCAAGGTAGGAGATGAAGTAGAGATTGTAGGAATGAAGGAGACGATGAAGACAGTATGTACCGGCGTAGAGATGTTCAGGAAGATATTGGATCAGGGAGAGGCCGGAGATAATGTTGGAGTATTGTTGAGGGGTATTAAGAGAGATGAGGTTGAGCGTGGTCAGGTATTGGCAGCGCCCGGTTCAATTACCCCGCATCGTAAGTTTAAGGCAGAAGTTTATGTATTGAACAAGGAAGAGGGAGGTCGTCATACTCCGTTCTTCTCAGGCTACCGTCCTCAGTTTTATTTCAGGACCACGGACGTAACCGGTGTGGTGACATTGCCCGAGGGAGTAGAGATGATCATGCCTGGTGACAACACCACATTTGAGGTAGAATTAATAGCACCTATAGCCATGGAAAAGGGATTAAGGTTTGCTATCCGTGAAGGCGGTAGGACCGTAGGTGCTGGTGTTGTTTCAGAAATTATGGAGTAGTACTATGGTAACTATGAATAGAGATCGTATTAGAATAAAGTTAAAAGCTTATGATTATCGTATTTTAGATAAAGCCGTATCAGAGATTGTAGATTCAGCCAGAAATACCGGTGCTAGCATTGCCGGCCCAATTCCCTTACCAACAAGGATTCATAAAGTGACTGTTAACCGCTCCGTTCATGTAGATAAAAAATCACGTGAACAATTTGAAATGCGTGTCCACAAAAGGCTTTTAGATATATTAGAACCGACACAGCAAACCGTAGATGCATTAGGTAAGTTGAATTTACCTGCAGGTGTTGATGTTGAAATAAAGCTATAGTGTGAGGACAAAATGAGCAATAGTTTGGGAATTATCGGAAAAAAAATTGGAATGACAAGAATTTTTGGAGAAGACGGATCAGTTATCCCAGTAACTGTTGTCCAGGCTGGTCCTTGTCCCGTGATCCAGAAGAAGACTCTCGATAAAGAAGGATATAATGCAATACAGCTTGGCTTTGGAGAAGTTCCTGGCCACAAATTAAATAAACCTGAACAGGGTCATTTAAAAAAAGCTGAAAGAGGGTACTTTAAGCATTTAAAAGAGTTTAGAGTTGACGATGTAGAACAATATGAGCTTGGACAGGATATAACGGTAGAGATTTTTCAGCCTGGTGAAAAAGTTAAAGTAACAGGTACATCTAAAGGTAAAGGCTTTGCAGGCGTAATGAAGCGCTGGAATTTTGGAGGCTCACCAGCATCTCACGGACATGAGAAGGTACATCGTTCGCCAGGTGCTATCGGACAATGTGCTTATCCGAGCAGAGTTTTTAAGGGAAAGAAGATGGCCGGTCATATGGGCAATAGAAAGGTAACATATGTAAACGCTGAAATCGTGGACATTCGACCCAAAGAAAATCTTATTTTGATCAAAGGTCAAGTTCCAGGCTCAAAGCATAGTTTAGTTATATTACGAAAGAAGAGCTAAGAGGCATAAGATGATAAAGACAAAAGTATATTCTCAGGATAATGTTCAAATAGGCGAAATCGATTTGAAAGAGGAAGTCTTTTCAGTTGCTGTTAAGCCTGAAATTTTACATCAAGCTGTCAGATATCATTTAGCCGCAAAAAGGTCTGGTACAGCCAGTGTAAAAAATCGTGCCACGATAAGGGGTGGAGGGAGAAAACCTTGGCGGCAAAAAGGAACTGGAAGGGCAAGAGCTGGTTCAATCCGTTCACCATTATGGAAGGGAGGAGCCGTAGCTCATGGTCCTCAACCACGGGATTATTCTTTTAAATTGAATAAAAAGGTAAGACAACTCGCACTTAAGATGGCCTTATCAGCAAAGTATTTAGATGAAAGCTTAAAGGTCATAGAAAAGTTTGAACTTCCGGAGATTAAAACAAAAAAATTTGTTGAGATAAAAAATAAATTAGGTTTGAAAAAACCCTTGATTGTTCTAGCAGAAAAGTATAACACTCTTGAACTTTCCGCTCGGAATGTACCTGGTGTTCAAGTAGTTACACAAGATTCTTTAACAGCCTACGATATTTTAAAGCATCAAGAGTTAATATTAGATAAGCAGGCTGTTGAGAAATTGCAAGAGAGGTTAGGATAGTTATGGATAGTACACAAATACTGATAAAGCCTCTAATATCAGAAAAGGCAACCCTCCTAAAGGATGCTTATAATAAAGTAGTTTTTATTGTTCATCCTGACGCGAACAAGTATCAGATAAAAAAAGCTGTTGAGTCACTGTTTAATGTAAAAGTTGAAAAGGTAAGTATAGTTCGACAGAAGCCTGTTCTCCGAAAGAGATTTGGACGCGTAGTTGGTAAGAAATCTGGCTACAAGAAAGCCTATGTTTCTCTTTCAGCAGGCGATAAAATAGAATTTTTTGAAGGGGTATAAAAATGGCTATAAGAAAGCTAAAGCCTACTTCGCCCGGGAGAAGGTTTCAGACAGTATCCACTTTCGAGGAGATTACAAGAACAACCCCTGAGAAGTCCCTTGTTATAGGACTTTCAAAGAAAAGTGGGCGTAATAATTTAGGAAGAATTACTTCCCGTCGGCGTGGTGGTGGAAATAAACGTCGATATAGAATAATTGATTTTAAACGTGATAAATTTAATGTTCCAGCTAAAGTTACCTCTATAGAGTATGATCCAAACAGGAGTGCCAGAATCGCATTATTAACTTACGCTGATGGCGAAAAGAGATATATATTGGCTCCACTTGGTTTAAAAGTAGGCGATCAGGTGGTAGCAGGTGAAAAGGTTGATATAAAACCAGGAAATGCCCTCCCACTTGCTAAGATACCAGTAGGTACGATAGTACATAATATAGAGCTTTATCCAGGTAAGGGCGGTCAATTGGCTCGTTCAGCAGGAACTTATGCTCAGTTGGTAGCAAAAGAAGGTAAATATGCTTTGCTTAGACTTCCGTCCGGAGAGATGCGAAATGTGTTGGCCTCAAATATAGCTACAGTGGGTCAAGTTGGAAATGTAGATCACGAAAATATTTCCTTGGGAAAGGCCGGTAGAAACCGGTGGTTAGGTCGTAGGCCAAAGGTAAGGGGTGTTGCTATGAACCCCATTGACCATCCCCTTGGAGGTGGTGAAGGAAAAAGTTCTGGTGGGAGACATCCTGTATCACCCTGGGGTTGGCCGACAAAGGGTTATAAGACTAGAAATCCGAAGAAGCAGTCAACAAAACTAATTGTAAAAAGGCGGACTAAATAATTAGGAGTAACTATGCCCAGATCAGTTAAGAAAGGTCCATTTGTTGATGATCATCTGCTAAAAAAAGTAATAAAGGCCAGAGAAGAACGAAGTAGAAAAGTTATTAAAACGTGGTCAAGAAGATCTACGATTATACCTGAAATGGTAGGTCTTACATTTGCTGTACATAATGGTAGAAAGTTTATTCCAGTTTTTGTGACAGAGAATATGGTTGGGCATAAATTGGGAGAATTTGCTCCTACCAGAACATACTATGGTCATGCTGCAGATAAAAAGAGTAAGGCAAAAGGAAAAAAATAATTGAAGGTTTAAATTATGGAAGCAAAAGCTACAGCAAAATATGTAAGGATTTCTCCACGCAAGGCACGTTTAGTTGCAGAAATAATAAAAGGAAAACCAGTTGAAGAAGCTTTAAATATCTTGAAGTTTACACCTAAAAAGGCTGCAAGGATTATAAATAAGGTTTTAAATTCAGCCCTGGCAAATGCAGAGCAGAACTATAGTTTAGATATTGATAATCTGTATGTTAAACAGGTAAGGGTCGATGGTGGACCTTCTTGGAAAAGGATTCAGCCAAGAGCTATGGGTAGGGCATATAGAATCTTAAAGAGAACTAGTCATATCACTGTAATAGTAGATGAGCTATAGGAGGGCGAAGTCTTGGGTCAAAAAGTACATCCTTACGGTTTTCGTTTGGGCTATAATAAGAACTGGTTGTCACGCTGGTATAGCAAATATAATTATCCAAAATATGTCTATGAAGATAAACAGATAAGAAAATATGTAAAAGGTAAGCTATATCACGCAGGAATATCTAGAATTGAGATAGAGAGAGCAGCAGATAAAGTAAGGTTAATTATAAATACAGCCCGTCCAGGCATTGTTATTGGCCGAAAAGGCGTAGAAATAGAAAAGCTACGACAAGAACTGAAAAAGAAGTTTAAGCATGATTTTGTAATAGAAGTTAATGAAGTACGGCGTCCTGAAACTGATGCTCAATTAGTAGCCGAAAATGTAGCATTGCAGTTAGAGAGAAGAGTTGCATTCCGCCGTGCTATGAAGAGGTCAATAAGTTTGGCTCAGAAGTTTGGAGCTCAAGGTATAAAAATTTCTTGTGCCGGGAGACTTGGAGGTGCGGAGATAGCCAGAACAGAATGGCAAAGAGAAGGTCGTGTACCTTTGCATACACTTCGTGCAGATATAGATTATGGTTTTGCCGAAGCCAATACAACTTACGGAGTTATTGGGATAAAGGTCTGGATTTACAAAGGTGATATATTAAATGAGGTTAAATAACGATGCTTAGCCCTAAAAAAGTAAAATTTCGCAAACAACAAAAAGGTAGAATCAAAGGAAAAGCCACAAGAGGCACCGAGATAAATTTTGGTGATGTTGGTTTAAAAGCCTTAGAGCCTGGTAAAATTACAAACCAGCAGATAGAAGCAGCTCGTGTCGCAATGATGCGTCATATAAAAAGAGGTGGAAAGGTTTTTATACGCATATTTCCTGATAAGCCAATAACTGCCAAGCCAGCTGAAACAAGACAAGGTAAAGGTAAGGGTTCCCCTGTGGGCTGGTGCTGTCCTGTTAAGCCTGGCAAGATATTATATGAAATAAAAGGGGTAGATATAAATTTGGCTAAAGAAGCCTTGAAAAGGGCATCTTACAAACTACCCATAAAAACAGCTATTGTGGAAAAGGAGATGTAAGGTGAAAGCTCAAGAATTACGCAATCTTAGCATTGCTGAGCTGCATGATAAGTTAAATGACTTCAGACAAGAATTATTTAATCTCAGATTTCAGCATGCAACTGCACAACTCGAAAACACACAGCGCATTCCACAAGTAAAAAGAACTATAGCTCGAATATTGACAATATTGAGAGAAAAACAAATGGAGTCAGGAGATGACAGATAGTAACCTAAAAAAAAGCAATAAAAGAACCCTTGTAGGTTTCGTTGTTAGCGATAAAAATGATAAAACAATAGTTGTTCGAGTTGAAACATTGGTTAAGCACCCATTATTGAAGAAGTATATTCGTCGAAGAAAAAAATTTATGGCACATGATCCTAAAAATGAATGCTCAGTTGGCGATAAAGTCCAAATTATTGAACATCGCCCATTAAGTGCACGTAAAAGATGGCATTTACTAAAAATTATAGAAAAAGCAGTATAGAGGTTAACTATGATTCAAGTTCAATCAACACTTGATGTAGCTGATAATTCTGGCGCCAAAAAGGTTGCCTGTATAAAAGTATTGGGTGGCAGTAAAAGAAGATATGCCCGTATAGGAGATATAATTGTTGTATCTGTTAAAGATGCAATGCCACACTCAAAGGTAAAAAAAGGTGACGTATATAAAGCAGTAATAGTCAGAACCAAAAAAGAAATTGGTAGACCTGATGGATCATATATACGTTTCGATAATAATTCAGCAGTGTTGTTAAATAAGAATTTAGAACCTATAGGAACAAGAATTTTTGGACCTGTTGCACGTGAGCTTAGAGCAAAAAATTTTATGAAAATAGTATCACTCGCACCAGAGGTATTATAAAATGGCAAGGAAGATATTACAGAACGATAAAGTAATGGTGATTGCCGGCAAAGATAAAAATAAAATTGGAAAAGTTTTAAAGGTGCTGCGCAAGAAAGATAAGGTTATAGTTGAAGGGATTAATAAAGTTAAGAGACATGTAAAGCCAAACCCCTACCAGAATCAACAGGGCGGAATCATTGAAAAAGAGGCACCAATTCACATTTCCAATATTGCTTTAGTGTGTGAATCTTGCTCAAAGCCAACCAGGGTTGGTTTTAAGATTACAGATGGTGGAAAAAAGGTTCGATATTGTAAGAAATGTAACGAGACTATTTAGTAGGGTTGAAAATGATTAGACTTGAAAAAAAATTCAAAGAAGAAATCGCACCAAAGCTTTTTAAAGAGTTCAATTACAAATCAACAATGCAAGTCCCAACAATTAAAAAAGTTTCTTTAAATATGGGACTTGGAGAAGGTAGCCAAAATAATAAGATTATTCAGGATGCGGTTGAAGAGTTAACTTTAATTGCTGGACAAAGAGCTGTAATAACCAGGGCTAAAAAATCAATAGCAGCTTTTAAATTACGTGAAGGAATGCCCGTTGGATGCAGAGTTACATTGCGCAGGGAAAGGATGTGGGCCTTCTTGGATAAACTCTTTAATGTTGCCTTGCCAAGAGTAAGAGATTTTCGTGGTGTACCAGATAGAGGATTTGATGGTCGTGGAAATTTTACTTTAGGTATAAAAGAACATACAATATTTCCTGAGATAGATTTAGATAAAGTAGATCGTGCTAAAGGTATGAACATTACAATTGTGACTACGGCAAAAACTGATAAAGAAGGCAAAGCTCTTTTAAATTTACTAGGAATGCCTTTTAAGAAGTAAGGAGGTCTGTTTTGACTCGTAAAGCCCTAATGGTAAAAGCTAGGAGAAAACCTAAGTTTTCAACACGTAAATATAATCGTTGTCCGATATGTGGCCGACCAAGAGCCTTTTTAAGAAAGTTTGGAATATGCAGGATATGTTTCCGTAATATGGCTCTAGCCGGTGAACTTCCAGGTGTCCGTAAATCCAGTTGGTAATAGAGGAGAAAAAAATGCCTGTTGTTGATCCAATTGCAGATATGCTAACTAGGATTAGAAATGCCTATACGGCATTACATAAAGACGTGAATGTTCCCTTAAGCAAATCAAAACTTGAGATAGCTAATATTCTCAAGCGAGAGGGATTTATAACTGATTATTTACCCAGTGAAAGAGAGCTCAAGATTAAGCTTAAATATTTCAAAGGAAAACCAGTAATTAAAGGATTAACTAAAGTTTCAAAACCTGGAAGAAGAGTTTATGTAAAGGCTGATGAAATACCAAATGTTAGAAACGGTTTAGGAATTTGTATTTTATCTACTTCGCAAGGTATACTAGAGGGAAAAGAGGCCAAACAAAAGAGAGTTGGCGGCGAATTAATTTGTGAGATCTGGTAGAGAGGTTTCATATGTCTAGAATTGGAAAAAAGCCTATTACAATCCCGCAAGGGGTTGAAGTTAAAAAAGAAAAAGATAGTATTTTAGTAAAAGGCCCAAAAGGGCAGTTGAAAGTACAAACTCATGAAAAAATTGATTACCAAATTGAAGATAATCAAATTTTAGTAAAAAGAGTTGATGATACTCGAACTGCACGAGAACAACATGGTCTTAGAAGAACCCTACTTGATAATGCCATTATTGGTGTAAGTAAAGGATTTACTAAAACACTAGAAGTAGTTGGTATTGGGTACAAAGTCAACGTAAAGGGTAAAACCATTGAACTTAACGTTGGATACTCTCATCCGGTAACAATCGATTTGCCTCAAGACATCGACGCTAAGGCTGATGGAAACAAGCTGACTATTATGGGCATTGATAAACACCTAGTTGGTGAATTTGCCGCTAAGGTAAGGAGAGTTCGACCTCCTGAACCTTATAAGGGTAAGGGCATAAAATATATTGATGAACATATTCGTAGAAAAGCAGGAAAATCAGGTGGAAAGTAGGTAAAGCTATGAAACTGACAAAAAACCAAGCTCGGAAAAAAAGAAAAATAAGAATCAGAAAAAAAATTTACGGGACCACTGAAAGACCAAGATTAGTGGTATTTAGATCAAATAAACATATTTATGCACAAATAATAAATGATCAAGCTGGTCAAACTTTAGCTTCTTTCTCATCTTTAACACTTGAAGAACCTTCCAAGTTAAATAAAGAAACTGCTGAGTTAGTCGGTCAAAAAATTGCTGAAAAAGCATTAGAAAAGAATATAAAATCAGTAGTTTTTGACCGGAATGGGTATTTGTATCATGGTCGTGTAAAAGCCCTGGCTGATGGAGCCCGCAAAGGTGGTTTAAAATTTTAAGAGGTAGTAAATGCAACACAATGAATTAGAATTAACAGAGAAAATTGTATATTTAAATCGAGTTGCTAAAGTTGTTAAAGGTGGTCGCAGGTTCAGTTTTAGCGCCCTAGTCGTAGTCGGAGATGGCAAGGGAAAGGTTGGATATGGGTTAGGAAAAGCAAACCAAGTACCAGAAGCTATTCGTAAGGCTACAGATAGGGCAAAAAGGAATATGGTAAAAATTGCATTGTCTGGTACAACTATACCATTTCAAGTTATTGGTGAGTACGGAGCAGGCAGAGTTCTTCTTAAGCCCGCTAGCAAAGGTACTGGGATTATTGCAGGTGGCCCGGTTCGTGCTGTACTTGAAGCGGTTGGTGTAAAAGATATATTGACTAAGGCTATTGGCACCAATAATCCTCATAATGTTTTAAAAGCAACAATGGAAGGCTTAAAAGAGCTGACAACTCCTGAGGAAATTAGTCTTCAAAGAGAAAAAGAAGTACAGTTAATAAAACAATAGGTGAAGAAAATGATTAAAGTTAAATTAATCAAAAGCACAATTGGTGCAAAGCCAAAGCAAAAGAAAACCATCCAAGCATTAGGCTTTAAAAAATTAAATCAGGTGCGTGAACTGCCAAAAAATGAAGCTGTTCTTGGAATGATAAAAAAAGTTGATAATTTTGTTGAGGTGGTCGAATAATGAAAATACATGAATTATACCCTTTTCAAGAAGAACGAAAGCAGAAAAAAAGAATTGGTCGGGGGTCAGCAACAGGAACCGGTTGTACAGCCGGTAAAGGTAATAAAGGACAGAATTCACGTGCTGGAGGTGGTGTTCAACCATGGTTTGAAGGCGGTCAGATGCCTTTACAAAGACGTCTCCCTAAGCGTGGATTTAAGAATCCCTTTCGTACAGAATATGCTGTAATAAATCTGGATAAAATAAGTAAATATTTTAGTGACGCCAGCGAAGTAGATATAGAAGATATATATAAAAGAGGTTTAGTGAAAAAAAAATTGCCTGTTAAAATTTTAGGAAATGGACAGATAGATAAGCCTATAAAAATAACAGCACATAGATTTAGTAAGTCAGCAATAGAAAAAATTAATAAAGCAGGTGGAACTGCAATTTCATTAGAAGGATAAAAGAGTGAAACCTGGGATGATTGAGAATTCAGGCTTAGCTGAGCTAAAGAAAAGAATTTTTTTTACGTTTCTTTTATTAGCAGTATACAGAATAGGTATACACATACCGGTTCCAGGAATTGATGGTAATGCCTTAGCTGATTTTTTTGCAAGTACTCAGAATACATTATTAGGTTTATTTGATATGTTTTCCGGTGGAGGGTTGAGTAAACTCTCCATTTTTGCTCTTGGTATAATGCCATATATTTCCGCGTCTATTATTTTGCAGTTATTAACAGTAGTAAGCCCAGAACTTTCAAGACTAAGCAAAGAAGAAGGTGCAGCAGGCAGAAAGAAGATAACTCAATATACTAGATATCTAACAGTATTAATTACTGTAATACAAGGTCTCGGTATAGCAATTGGCCTTGAAAATATGAGTAGTCCATCTGGTGCTCCTATTGTGTATACTGCAGGATGGTCATTTAGACTTATCACTATTTTAACACTTACTGCTGGAACAATTTTTATAATGTGGCTCGGAGAGCAGATTACTGAATTTGGGCTTGGTAATGGTATTTCACTTATCATATTTGCAGGTATTGTAGCAAGATTTCCTTCAGCAGTCGTAAATACATTTCGTTTAATGTCTGCTGGAGAAGTTACTTTATTTGTATTACTTTTTTTGCTTTTAATCATGGCAGGCGTTCTTCTCGGTATCGTTTTTGTAGAACGTGCTCAACGGAGGATACCAATCCAATATGCTAAGAGAATGATGGGGCGCAAACTATATGGTGGACAAACTACGCATCTACCACTAAGAGTTAATACTGCTGGTGTTATTCCTCCTATTTTTGCTTCATCAATACTCATGTTTCCAGCAACAATTTCAAATTTTTCTCACATTGAATGGTTGAATAAAGTATCTAGTTTGTTTGCACCTGGCTCCGTGCTTTATAATATAGTTTTTGTAGCTCTTATAATATTCTTTTGTTACTTTTATACTGCAATCATTTTTGATCCCAAAGATATAGCTGATAATCTAAAAAAACAAGGTGGTTTTATACCAGGGATTAGACCTGGGATTAAGACCAAAGAATATATAGACAAAGTTCTTTCCAGGATCACATTTTGGGGTGCAATATATATATCTGTAGTTTGTGTCCTTCCTATGATTCTGATAAAACAATTTAATGTCCCTTTTTATTATGGTGGTACAGCACTTCTTATTGTGGTTGGTGTAGCGATGGACACTATGTCTCAGTTTCAGTCCCATCTTATATCTAGTCAATATGAAGGTTTGATGTCAAAAGCCAAAGTAAAAGGAAGGCGTTAATTTTTGAGAAAGTTTAGAGGTATCTTTTTAAAAAATGATTATGAAATTGGCCTCCTAAGGGAGGCCAATCGTATTGTAGCCCAAATTTTACTAGAACTTGGGGAACGCATTAAGCCTGGTATAAAAACAATTTTTCTTGAAAGGTTAGCCATAGAACTTTGCCAAAAATTTGATGTAAAGCCAGCTTTTAAGGGATATCACGGATATCCATATGCATTATGTTGCTCTGTTAATGAGCAAATCGTACATAGCTTCCCTTCCGAGCGAATATTAACTGAAGGAGATATTGTCAGTATTGACATGGGAGTTATTTATAAAGGCTTCTATGGTGACTCAGCTCGAACTTACCCTGTAGGAACGATAACTCCCGAAGCTTCAAGATTAATAGAGGTTACAGAGGAATCACTTTATAAAGGAATAGCAGAAGCAGTTGTTGGGAATGATTTAAACGACATTTCAAGAGCCATACAGACTCATGTAGAAGATAATGGATACTTTGTTATTAAAAGGTTTGTAGGTCATGGAATAGGAACAAAACTTCATGAGAAGCCAGAGGTTCCAAATTTTGTACCGAAAACTGCCCAGAGGTTACCATTGAAAAAAGGCATGGTTTTGGCTATAGAACCAATGGTTGCCGTGGGTACAGATCAGGTTGAAATTTTAGCCGATAAATGGACAGCGGTAACAAAAGACAGAAGCCTGTCGGCTCATTTTGAGCATACTATAGCAATAACAAAACAAGGACCTTTAATTTTAAGTAAACCATAATTTTGGGGGTAATATGAAAGTAAGACCATCTGTAAAAAAAATCTGCCCCAAGTGTAAGATTATACGAAGGAAGGGCATTCTCAGAGTTATTTGCGAAAATCCAAGACATAAACAAAGACAAGGTTAGATTTAGGGGGAAAAAAACGTGGCCAGAATAGCAGGGGTTGAATTGCCAAAAAATAAGAGATTAGACATTGCCTTAACCTATATTTATGGCATTGGACAATCTACAGCTCTCAAAATTTTAGATGCAACCGGTATAGATTGGACAAAAAAAACTGATGATTTAACACCTGATGATGTTAATCGTATCAGGAACGAGATTGAAAACAACTACAAGGTTGAAGGTGATTTGCGACGAGAAGTAGCTGCAAACATTAAAAGGCTAATGGATATTGGTTGTTATAGAGGACTAAGACATAGAAGGGGTTTGCCTGTAAGAGGACAAAGAACTCATACAAATGCACGGACTAGAAAAGGTCCAAGAAGGTCCATTATTAAAAAGAAAAAATAAATAGTTTTGGAGAAATGTGATGGCTAAACCAAAGAAAAGCGGAAAGAAAAAAGAGAAAAAAAATATCCCAAATGGCATAGTCCATATTAATGCTACCTTTAATAATACTATAGTAACCTTTACAGATATGAACGGTAATGTTGTAAGTTGGGCTAGTGCAGGGATGGCTGGATTTAAGGGATCAAGAAAGAGTACTCCCTTTGCCGCTCAAAAAGCTGCTGAGACTGCAGCAAGAATGGCCCAAGAAAATGGCATGCGTACAGTGGGAATTTTAGTCAAAGGACCAGGTTCAGGACGAGAATCTGCCATGAGGGCTATTAACGCCGCTGGTTTTAAGGTCACCTTTATCCGTGATGTTACCCCGATACCACATAATGGATGTCGTCCACCAAAAAGGCGAAGAGTGTAAAGGAGGATAAAAATTGGCTAGATATACTGAAGCAAAATGTAGATTATGCAAAAGAGAAGGTACTAAATTATTTTTAAAGGGTGACCGCTGCTATACCGACAAGTGTGCATATGAAAGAAGGGCTTATCCTCCCGGGATGCATGGTAGGATTCGCAAAAAGCCTAGTGATTATGCTATCCAGTTACGCGAAAAGCAAAAAGTAAGAAGAATGTATGGTTTATTAGAAGGCCAGTTTAGAAAATACTTTAAAATTGCTGATTCAAAGAAAGGTGTAACAGGAGCTAATCTCCTTATTCTTCTGGAAAGACGATTAGATAATGTTATATATCGGATGGGATTTGCAAACTCCCGAAATCAAGCCAGGCAACTAGTACGACATGGTCACTTTATTTTAAATGGTCGGCGTGTAAATATCCCATCAATTCTTGTTCGTGAAGGTGATGTAATTGAAGTACGTGAAAAAAGTAAAAAAATTCCAGTAATACAGGAAGCTCAAGAAGTAATTGCCAGAAGAGGTCTTCCAGGATGGATTGAGGTTGATGAGAAGGCTTTCAAGGGAACTATTAAGTCCCTGCCGACTAGAGAAGACATTACCTTTCCAATTAATGAGCAACTAATTGTTGAGTTATACTCCAAGTAAGTAGGTGAAATGATGATTATTCAAAGCAGTGACAAGCTCATTAATACAAGAAATTGGTCTGAACTTGTAAAGCCAGATCAGCTTGTCCGCGATGCAAAGTCAAATGACTCTTATGGTAAGTTTATATGTGAACCTCTTGAAAGAGGTTTTGGTACAACTATAGGCAATGCTTTGCGTCGTGTACTACTTTCATCCTTGCAGGGAGCTGCTATTGTAGCCATAAAAATTCAAGGCATTCAACACGAGTTTACAACAATACCTGGAGTAATTGAAGATGTTACTGATATCGTGCTTAATTTAAAACAAGTACGATTTGCCATGACAACTGATGAGCCACAAAAGTTGCGGTTGATAGCTAATGAAAAAGGCGAAGTTAAGGCTTCTGCGATACAAGAAAATCAAAATGTAAAAGTATTAAATCCTGATCTACACATAGCTACTTTGACAGATGATATTGATTTTGTAATTGATATGGAAGTTAGAATGGGTAAAGGTTATGTTCCAGCTGAAATGCATGAAGGTTTGGATGATCAGATTGGTGTAATCCCAATGGATGCTACTTTTTCACCCATTAAAAAGGTAGCTTATAGCATAGAGCAGGCTCGTGTCGGCCAGATGACCAACTATGACAAGCTGATTCTGGAGATTTGGACAGATGGTTCCGTGATACCAGAGGATGCACTTGCTTACAGTGCTAAAATCTTAAAAGATCAATTATCAGTTTTTATCAATTTTGATGAGTCTGTGACAGATGTTCATACTTCAACCTCTAAACAAGATGAAGAATTGAATCCGAATCTTTTTAAGACAATTGATGACTTAGAGCTTCCTATGCGGGCAAGCAATTGTCTGAAAGGAGCAGGAATCAACTTGGTTGGAGAATTAGTCCAAAAAACAGAATCAGAGTTACTCAAGATGAAAAATTTTGGTCGGAAGTCTCTTGATGATATCTGGCGAGTATTAAATAGTTTAGGCTTGGAATTTGGTATGAAGCTAGAAAATTTTGAAGAAAAATATCAAGAATGGAAAAAGAGGAAGGAAGAAGATGAGGCATAGAAAATCAGGCAGAAAATTGAACCGTACATGGGAGCATAGAAAGGCCATGCTTCGTAATATGGCAAGGTCTTTGATTACTCATGAAAGGATTAAAACAACGGTTCCCAAAGCCAAAGAACTTAGCAAACTTGCAGATCGCTTGGTTACTTTGGCTTTAAGAGGTGATTTGCATGCCAGACGTCAAGCGTATAAAATTTTAGAAAATCACCAACTTGTTAAAAAGCTCTTTGATGAGATTGGTCCACGATTTCAAGAAGTTAAAGGTGGTTTCACCAGAGTAGTAAAATTTGCTCAACCTAGAATAGGGGATGCAGCTCCTATGGCCGTCATTGAGTTTAGCCGGACTGTTGAAACAGTAACTGAAGAGAAGTCTTCAGAAGAAAATAATGCATCGGAAAAGATTGAAGAAAATGTATAATTAGAGAGAGGCCTACAGGCCTCTCTTTTTTTGTTCTGTACTATAGATATAGCTTATTCCAAAGATTAGCAAATGTAATACGCCTCTCTTCAAACATAATCTTTATAATTTAATTTATCTCTTAGGGAATTAGTGACTATGGATTTTAGAAGACTTAAGGCTTTTTGCAAAGTTTTCGAACACCAGAGTTTTTCTCGTGCTGGTCATGATTTATATTTGTCTCAGCCAACGATAAGCGCGCATATCGCTGCTTTAGAAACCGAATTAGGGGTGAATCTATTTGATCGTACTGCGCGTAGTGTTATCCCTACTGCTGCGGCACAACTTTTATATTCTAGAGCCCAGGAGATTTTTCAGCTATTGGCCAGGACCAAACAGGAAATCAATGAACTGAAAGACAATGTCGCGGGAGAAATAATTGTGGGCGGAAGCACTATTCCGGCAAATTACTTGTGGCCAAAAATTTTAGCCAACTTCCTGGAAAAATTTCCACGTGTTTGTGTTGATCTCCGTGTTGAAGATTCTAATAATGTATGTTCGATGGTTTTGAATGGCAAATTGGATTTCGGTGTTGTTGGTGGTATTTATGAACATCATGATCTTGAACATGAGTTATTGATGAAGGATCATCTGATTTTTGTTGCCCCAATAGCAATGAAAAGTAAACTTCCCCCCAGGATAGTACCTGATAGTTTAAAAGACATCCCGTGGATTATGCGCGAAAAAGGTTCCGGTACCAGGCAGGCCATGGAAAAAGCATTAACTAAATCTAATATAGATATTAGAGACTTAAATATCGTAGCCATGGTTCAGAGTACCGAGGCCCTAATTCGTTGTTTACTTGCAGGGATTGGGATTGGTGTAACGTCCAAGCTGGCTGTTCAGGAATATATCCAAAGCCAGAAAATGTTTGAGGTCAATGTTGAGGGTATAAACTTGGAAAGAAATTTTTACATTATCAACCACAAGAGGCGCAGCTTGTTTCCAGCGGCTTTAAAACTGATTAACTATACCAAAAAGCATGCTAAAGAACTTATCTTTGCTTAAGTCTAGTAAGGAAGGCAAATCATGAGTAAAAAGATTCCATTAGTACAGACAGTCAAGGCTGCGGGTTGAGCTGCCAAAATCCCTCCAGGGGACCTGGAGGAAATATTGCAAGAGTTGAATTTAGACCAGCACCATCCACGTCTTATTCTTGGGCCGGAAGATTGTGAAGACGCATCCATTATAAGTTTTCCCGAAAAAAAGGCTCTAATTCAGACTGTGGATTTTTTTACACCAATAGTCAATGATCCCTATAAATTTGGCGAAATTGCAGCGGCCAATGCTTTGTCTGATGTATATGCCATGGGTGGAAGCCCTTTGGCGGCCATGAATATCGTCCTTTTTCCCGTAAAAAAAATGGACAAACAAATATTAGCAAAAATATTGCAAGGTGGCTTAAACAAAATTAAGGAAGCCGGGGCGATCATGGCTGGAGGACATAGTGTTGAAGATGATGAGATCAAATATGGCCTGGCTGTATCCGGAGTCGTTGATCCAGACAGATTTGCAACCAACAAAGGTTTAACCATTGGAGACCAGCTTATTTTGACAAAACCCTTGGGGACTGGTGTCCTGGCTACGGCGCTTAAGGCCGAGTTTGGAGATATAAAGAAAATAGAAAATGATTTATATACTTGGGCCGCCCGTTTGAATAAGTTTGCTGGTCAAGCCATAGAAAAGTTCCGGATTAAAGGAGCTACCGACATAACTGGTTTTGGACTGGGCGGACATGTTCTTGAGATGGCCAGGGCCTCCAAAGTGGTGGTGGAAATTTATTCTTCAAAAGTGCCTGTTTTAGATTCAGCCAAAGAATTGGCTGCAGTGGGCATGATCCCTGCCGGAAGTTATGCCAATAAACATTTTTGTGACTGCTCGGTGAGTATTGAAGACGGAGTTGAACCACTGCTTATTGATCTTATTTTTGATGCCCAAACTTCAGGAGGACTTGTTCTGGCTGTCGCCAAGGAAAAGGTTGATGAAGTTAGTGAGTTTTTAATGGCTAAAGGTGATTTGGCTGAGCACATTGGACAGGTGGTTGCAAGTGATGCTCAGGGTGGCTTAATTTTGAGACCGTAATTCGCTATTTATGGTTCAATATGATTAACTTAAGTGGGGATAGTCCTTCCCTGACCTCAACTTCCAGACCCTGTTTTTTCTAAGCCCCATTTTATGGCGGATAATTGTTCCCTCCCCGCTCTATGTAAGAAGCAATTAAGCAGTTTTAAGCTAGTGGCAGTATGCCGTGAGTTGTCATACATTTGAACTTGTAGTTTCGAGTTGCTGGTGTGAGAAAAATTAGTATTTATTTGGAATCTTCTCTGGAAACACAAGAGCTTCACTTTGATTCCAGAAAAACTTACGCTCAGAACCTGTTTACTTATGGTCTGATTAGAGAACGTCCTTTATGTTCCGGTTTAGGTCTTTGTGGTCAATGTAAAATTAAGTTCGTATCAAACTCCCCAAAGCCAAAGCCTAAAGATTTGCAGATTCTTTCTCCTCGGGAGCTTGAACTGGGGTATCGACTGGCTTGTATTCATTTCCCTGAGTCTAATCAAAAAATAGAAATCCCTTCAACAAAAGGTTACTTTAATTTTTCAAAAAAAAGTCAAAGTCCTGCCGTATGTCTAGGCATTGATCTTGGCACAACAACTATTAAGTGGGCCCTTATTCATGCAGATAAGGAGGTGAGTAAAGGGCAGTGCCTGAATCCCCAAATGGGAGCAGGTGCAGAAGTTGTGTCCAGGCTTGCCTTTGCCCTGGAAAGTGAGAAGAACAGGCAATTGTTAACAACTCTGGTACAGGCCAAGGTAGGCCAAATAGTGAGCAAGGCCGGAGAAAATAAGTGTCCCCTTGTTCTGGCGGGAAATCCGGCCATGATTTACTTGTTTCTTGGACTTGAGGTGCGGGAACTAAGTTTTGCCCCGTTTAATCTTAATTATTGGGGAGGATGTGAAGAGTTGCTAAATCCAGATATTCCCAAGCTCTATATCCCGCCTCTTCTGGGAGCATTCGTGGGCGCAGATATTAGCGCTGGACTTACTTACATTGAGTTTGAACGTGATGAGGATGGTTATCCTTATCTTTTTTGTGATCTTGGCACTAACGGGGAAATGGTTTTGGTCAAAGATAGCCGAACTTTTTTGTGTACTAGTGTAGCCATGGGGCCGGCCTTGGAGGGAGTAGGGCTTAGATTTGGCAGTGTATTTGGAGATAACGATGTCTGTAGCCGTTTTTTTCTTACACCTTCCGGGCTTAGCGGCTGGCCGCAAAAAGATTTTCGTATTTCGGGCAGTGGCTATTTGTCTTTGATAGGTATTCTACTTCAGCTTGGCATACTGGATAGAAATGGTCATTTTCAGGAAGGCCGCCATCCTTTGGCCCGTAAAGTTCAGGCGAGGCTACAGGAAAATAGATTATATTTAACTGAAGAAGTTTATTTAAGTGCGCACGATATTGAAGAAATATTAAAGGTGAAGGCTGCTTTTAACCTGGCTATTAATTACTTGCTTGAAAAGGCCGGGTTAACATTTAGAGATATAAGAAGAATTTTTATTGCCGGAGCATTTGGCCAACATGTGCAGGGAGGTTCACTTGAGGAACTAGGTTTTTTACCACAGGGAATGGAGGCCAAAACCAGCTTTGTGGGCAATACTGCCCTGAAAGGGAGTGTATTACTTTGCCAGGATGAAAGGGCCAGAAATTGGGTGGAAGGGCTTAAAGATAAGGTGCGATATATTAATTTGGCTCACGGAGATTATCTGGCTGAGAATTTTGCCAAGCATATGCGGTTTTCTTTTGTTGATGAAGACAGGAGGATTGGTTAATGTCCTCCCCCTCTGGCTAGGGGAGAATATTTAGTCCCTTGTTTTGAGTTTTGTACAGGACTGGTAATCTCATCCAAGAGATATTTACCCTGTGGAATCCCGCAGAAACGGGTTGCCTTTGGTAGCATTACACTGGGCAGGGAGGCATGGAAAAGAAATTTGCTCCCTGTTGTCACATACGACAAGGCTCTACTTTAGGAGAAAATATTCATGAAGACAGCAATATTTGGTTTTGCCGGCAGTGGAAAAACAGATTTGTTCATGGCTCTGGCTGGGCCGGAAATTGGTATGAATAACAGGGCCATGGTCAAGGTTCCTGAACCGCGGCTTGAGCCTCTGGCCAGGCTTTTTAACCCTCAGAAGGTAACCCAGACTGAAATTGAATATCTGGACATTCCCGGCGGGGGAGGAAAAGGTCAGGGTCTGGGAGCCAGGGTGCTAAATGAAATCAGGCCTTATGATTGTTTACTGGCAGTCCTGGATGGATTTAGTGGGGTAAATGACCCCAGTGAGCAGTGGCAGGCCATTGAGATGGATTTGATCATTTCTGACCTGGCTGTGGTGGAAAAGAAGCTGGAGCGGATCGCCATGGACAAAAAGAAGGCCAAGCATCTGGTTGACCCCAAAGAAGAAGAACTGCTTGTTAAGGTACGGGAGTTGCTGGAGTCTGAACAGCCTGTGCGCAAGGAACCTTCACTGGCACAGGCTCATGAACTGAGAGGATTTTGTTTTTTGTCTGCTAAGCCAATACTTTATGCCTGGAATGTGAGTGAAGACAACATCGGGCAGGTCAAGTTCCCTGAAGAAGAGACCGGTCAGGTGCATCTGACTGTATCGGCAAAGCTGGAGCGGGAGATGAGAGAACTTACCGATCCGGAAGAACTTCAGATGTTTATGGATGATCTAGGTATTAAGGAGTCAGCCCTGGATAGGGTTATTTCCAAGACCTATCATTTATTGGGGCTTATTACGTTTTTAACCGCTGGCGAAAAAGAAGTTCGGGCCTGGCCGTTAAAAAAAGGTGCTACCGCACCAGAGGCCGCCGGGGTAATTCATTCAGACCTTCAAAAGGGATTTATCCGTGCTGAAGTGCTCTCCTGGGACGATTTTCTAACATACCAGGATTTCAAAAAGGCCAAAGAACAGGGAGCACTTCGTCTGGAAGGAAAAGACTATATAGTACAGGACGGAGATATTATTACTTTTAGGTTTAATGTTTAGCTGTGACCACAATTTAAAACTCTTTTCCTTCAGCAATTTGACAACACTGAGTAAATCTTTTCTGGCATTTGGTAATTTAATTAAGCACCCATTTTACAACGACTGTTTGAATAGAATGGCCATTGATTTTTTAAAAGCTTAATTTCAGAACCTGACCATAATATTGGCTAAAAATGAGTGCTGGATAGTCTGTGACCAAACCTTGATCAAACTCAAAGGCCATCATAATTTTTTTCGATCCCGATTTCTTTCAAGCTGGTGCAAATGCCTGGACCCATCTATAGTTTGCTTGCGGGCAGAGCATAATGGGGCATTTAGAATGTGAGAGAATATTTTATTTATTGCCGATAGTTATGGCAAATAGTCTCAGATATTTAGGTTTGTCACCCCGATGCTCTGCTTATCCACAAGCTTCGCCAAGATGGTTTACCCAGCCCTTTACAATGCTTTCAAGAAACCAGGATTTTCAATTTGGTGGGCAAAATTGGGTTTGGCCACAGACTTTGGAGTTTAGAATTTTGAAATTAGGATTTCGGACTTATAAAAGATGCTGGACAATATTACAGTAGTTTTATGTAGGACAAAGTATTCAGAAAACATAGGGTCTGTGGCCAGAGCCTGTGTGAATATGGGCTGTCCCAATCTTATCCTGGTCAACCCTAAAGAGTTTGATATGGACAGGGCCCTACCCTTGGCTACTGTCAAGGGGAAGAAGGTTTTGGAAAGGGCAGAGGTTGTTTCCAATCTGCCTACGGCCCTTGCTTCTTTTCATAAAGTCTATGCCACTACAGCCAGAATGGGCGGTTGGCGCAAAGGCATACTCATGGCGGAAGAAGCTGCCAAGCGCATGACCGCCGAGATTGAATCTGGTGCAGAGATTGCTATTGTCTTCGGTCCTGAAGATACTGGTCTGACCAATGAGGAAATTGAGATCTGCGGCTCCCTTATCTCTATCCCGACCATGCCCGACGCCTGGTCACTTAATCTGGCCCAGGCAGTACTTATCATTCTTTATGAGTGTTTTAAATTAAAGCCGACAAGGAAATTAAGACCTATTATTACTGAAAATTCACGTTTGGCTACTCACGAAGAGCTTTTGACTTTGTATACCCATATGCAGCAGGCTTTGCTGGACATTGATTTCCTACGCAAAGACAACCCTGATTATTTTATGATGCCCCTGAAAAGGTTCATGAACAGGCTTGCGCTTCGGCGAAATGAATTCAATTTACTCATGGGGGTGTGTCGGCAAATCAGGTGGCTGAAATCACAGGTAGATAAATCAAAAAGTGATTGATTCCACAAAAAAAGGCAAGCATGATGCTTGCCTTTTTTTGTGGGGTAGTTTGGTAAATTGGTGCCTAAAATTTATACCCGATGCTCAAGCCAATGAGATGGCTGTGCCCATTTTTAAACTCACCTTCGAGGATATAGTCAGTAGTTCTAGCGTCGACATCCCTGTCCTCGATCAACAAATAGGTGTAAGATAGGTCAACCACCCACTTATCCCAATGAAAACCGGTTCCCAGTCCAAACAAGTGCCTGTTGTTTGCCGGGACCATGTAATCCACATGTTCATCCGGGATAGGGCTTTGATCATAGACATAGCTGGCACGCAAGTCCACTAACTCATTCAAGCTGTATTCCACGCCGAATTGAAGGCGCCATACATCGTGCCAGTCTTTTTTAGTAGTGGTGGAGGAAGTATCTCCTGACGGATGGCCTGGTGTTAACGGATCATCATATTCTATTGTTAATTCGTCATAGGTACTCCAGCGAGTATAGACAACATCTGCCTCTAAAGTTAGTCCTGACATGGGTTCAATCATAATACCCGCGGTAAAGGAATCAGGTAATGTAATATCACCCTTTGCTCCTGTATCTTTGAACCAGTCGGGATATAAAGCGACAAAGGCTGCAGGCCGATCAAAAGTTGCATCTCCTCTTACTGTTTGTTCCACCTGGCTTCTGTAAACAATGCCCATGGATAACCAGTTGGTTGGTTTATAATGGATGGCAGCGTTAAAGCCGTAGCCCACACTATCACCGACTAGCTTTGCCTGCATATCCTCACCAACTCCGAGGTCTTTCATTTTCTTCTGCGTAAACTCAAACCACATGGCCTCCAGGCCAAAGGCAAAAGAAAGGTCATCTGTCAGTTTGATAGCCAGATTGGGGTTTACAGATATAGACCTGATTCCGGCATAAGTTACATTATATCTTCCTGGCCAGTCATCAGGGTATTCACTCCCCAAACCGAATCGAGAAAAGATGCCGAGTCCTAACCAGTAGCGGTCATTCAGCTGGTAAGTCAGATAAGCGTGTGGAGGCAGCCAGATATTACTTTTAGCTTTAGTGGTTTCTGTGTCCGTGACTACCTCTACTTGCGGGGTAATGGCTGTGAATCCGGCCATAGCCCTGCCGCCTTCAAGCTGGGTGGTACCAGCAGGGTTAAAGGCCACAGCAGAAGGGTCATCTGCCCGGCCAACAAGTGTTCCCCCCAGTGCGTTTCCACGCGCGCTCCATTCGTAAATGCCAAATCCTGCACTTTGTACAGGAGATGCCTGAAGCAACCATAAAGCAAGCAGAAATAAAAAAATTTTTTTGGAACCCATCTCTCCTCCTAAAAAAAATTGTGGATTAACAATCAACAAATCTACTTTTCAGAACAAGAGAACGGGCTCATTATCTTAATTGGAAAAATGAGGCAAATAAAAAACTAGGAAAAAAGTTGGGCTTTTAGCTTGTAAATCAACATTTTAACGTGGATGATACAATAATTGGACAAAGTATTTTGCCTGTCTCTCGTCCCTCCTTTTTTCTTCAATCATAACTTCTTTAAAAAATTTGACTTAAGTCAAGGAAGGTTCTCTGAAAGGTATTGTATCAACTAACGCAACGAAACGGCATTATCCGTCTCTAGAGAAGCTTTCAGGGCTGAGAACGTTTTGGGCTATATATGGCCTAAAGAAGCACTGGGACAGTTAATCGGACTGTGATTATGCCTAAAACTTTTAAATGGTAGGAGATGTAGGCACAGAGGTATGGGGATTAACCAACAAACACAAAAAAGGAGGTTGGGGAACATGAAGGGAAAAAATTTTGTCGCAATGGTAGCAGCGGTTGTCTTTGCCTTCGGTGTGGTGTTGTTTAGGCCGGATTTTGCCGCGGCCCACTGCGACACCCTGGACGGGCCGGTAGTGACGGCTGCAAAAATTGCCCTGAAAAAGGGTGACGTAACCCCTGTGCTGAAATGGGTGAAAAAGGAGTATGAGGCGGAAATTCGCGATGCATTCAAAAAGACAATGGCTGTCAGGGGGAAAGGTAAAGATGCAAAGGAATTGGCTGATCGCTACTTCTTTGAAACTCTGGTCAGGATACACCGCGCGGGCGAAGGGGCTCCTTACACTGGGCTGAAACCTGCCGGAGCAGTGGAACCTATCGTAGCAAAGGGCGACAAGGCCTTGGAAAGCGGTTCGGTTGATAACCTTGTAGAACTCGTGACCAATGCAGTGGCTAAGGGGATACGTGAACGTTTTACCCATGCCATCGAGACTAAAAAGCATGCTGAGGAAAGCGTAGAGCAAGGGCGTGAGTTTGTAAAGGCCTATGTGGAATTCCTTCATTACCTGGAACGGCTGCATATGGCCGTCAAGGGGCATGGAGCTCATTAAGAAATAGTCAGGGTAAGCTTTAATGCTGTATGTTGTAGGTGAACAGGGTCAACTGACTCCTGCATGACTTGAGTTGTTCCAGAGCGCAGCGGAGGGAGTTCCTTTGGCGCAAGCCCTGGTTGGGCCAGCGTCAAAGCCCTCCGTTGACTCTCTGGATTTTTTAGTGCTCAGCCCTTTGTTATACGAAATAGAACAACTGTCGGATACACCTTGCCAAATTTTACTAACTTTAATGTTTCAAATTCAGGGATTTTTTCCTTGATTTTCTCTACTTTTCCAGCCTTCACCTACTCAACTACTTAACCCAAGTGCAGCCATCGGATGCACTCACCTTCATCTTTCCGGAGATTTTCAATAACGTCCCAGATTTTGGTGAGGTCCAAACTAGTTTTGCGATATCTTATGTAAATTTTCTAAGACAAATCAGTTGTGTTTTTTGCCAACCACACTTTTCATAGAATTTTAGTGCTGGTACGTTGTTTTTATCAGCTAATAATTGAAGCCTGGTCATACCTTGGAGTTTTCCCCACTTTTCAATGGAAGCAAGTAAGGTTTTACCAATACCTCTACCTGAATACTTTTTCTTGATAACCATATCTTCGATTAACCCCACAATTCCACCTTCAGCTGTAGAAGTTAGGGTTTGGATAGAGCACATAGCAACCACTTCATTATTAATAGTGGCGACCATGACACGGCCTTTTTCACTACTAAGCAGTTTTACCAGTCCTTTGCGTTGCTTTGTTTCGTTGAAGACGAAGTCTTCTTCAATAGAAAATAGTTCTTTTAGAAGTGGTAAAAGAGAATCTATGTCATCTAAAGTAGCTGGTCTAATGGAAACTTCTTGATTGTTCATTGATTATCCCTTCTTCATTTCTAAATGAATATTGTTGGTGAGATTGTTGTATTGGGCCTAACATGTGGCGAGATGGGCCATTTCGTAGCCCACGTCTCAAGGTGCGAGGCGAATATCGTGGTTAATAAATTGGGCTGACAGTCCATTTACAACCGCAGGCTTCTGGTTAGTTATTATGTTAGTAAATATTACCTTCTATTTTTTGACAAGTTACAGTGCCTACAGGTTGAAGTCAATGAGAGTGCAAAATTGAGACTACGGTGTTAAGTTTTGTGGCAGTATGTTTATGGTCTTGCGGGATATATGAATGGGTGGCTGATAAAGAGCAGCATTAAACTTATGCTCAGTGGAGTTTTAAGGCTGATTGTAAAACACATTTTTACCCTGAAAACAGAATAGAATTGGGTTTGGGGGCTAGCTGAGGACAGGGGGTAAAGGTTTTTTCAATATATTTAATTATATTCTCTTTTGTTTGCACTTTCATAAATCCATTCAGTATGGAATTGCCAAAGACAAAATTAGCGCAAAAATAGAGGGCGAATTTTTTAAAGAGCTTAATGGCTCGTGTAGGCTCAAAATAGGTCCACAAAAGTTCAACCATTTTTAAGGCAACTTGCGGATAAAGCTCAGGGTAAGGTTCAAACCCTTCGGTCATCTCGGCAAAAATCCATGGTTTGGCTATAGCCATTCTGCCCAGGGCAATTCCGGCACAGTTTGTTGTGTCCAGCATCCGGGCACAGTCCTCAGGGCTAAACACGTTGCCATTACCAAAAACGGGGATGGAGACAGCCTTCTGCACTTTCTTTATGTACTCCCATTTGGGTGGACGTGAGCGGCGATCAGGGGCTACGCGGGGATGAAAAATTAAGGCATCCACCCCGGCCTGTTCAAACTCCTGGGCAAGCCTTATGGCTGGTTCCGGTTTATCTTCCCAACCTGTGCGATACTTAATGATTAAAGGACAGGATACCGCCTCTCTGATAGACCTGACAATGGACAGGGCAAGCCCGGGGTCTTTTAACAAAGCTGCCCCTGCATTTTTATGGCAAATGCCGGCCACAGAACAGCCCATATTCACATCTACCCCAAAAAGACCTTCACTTTCAATGCGCACGGCGGCTCTGGTCATCACTTCTGGCTCTGATCCATATATCTGACAGACGAGGTGTACTGCCTCTGAGTCACGCCAGGAAAACACAGGTGATTTATAGCGGTTCTCATGGGGCAGGGCCCTGGCATTGCACATTTCAGTATAGGTCAGGCCATAGCCGCCAAAATCATCCAGGATTTCTCTAAAGGCTATGTGCGTTAGACCGGCCATAGGTGCTAAAATGACTCTCTTAGCTATTTCCTTCCGGCCGATTTTTAAGGGAGTGTTTAGAAAAGATTTTAATGAGTTCATACTGAAGGCTAAAAGATTAAGAGGTGCAAAGCTAAACAGAAAAGCTACCTCTTAGCCTTTTTATCGTCAATGGTCATATGTTGCTAGAGCTTTGGGGCATAACTGGAAAAAATAACAAAATCAAGGAGATGACGAAGCGAGATGGGCTAAGTTTTAGCCACAAATCCCTTATTTTTGCTTTTTTACCAAGCAGATTATCAATTTTTTAGGCTTCTGGTTTAGTCACTTTTCTGTTGTATTACAGCAGAACCCCAACTGATGATTTTTTCTACTGATACTGATTGTTCGCAAGAGAATTGATCTAAATCTATCATCAAGTAAGGCTTGTTGTGCTTCTCAGCATATTCAAGGTCAGGGCTGTTCCTCCGGTAGGAGGGCTATCCCAAAACGTCAGATACACTGTAAGACTACACAGATGACATGGTGGGAATGAAGTTGTCGTGCTTAAGCCTGCCACCCTTAACAGTTACGGGCGAAGTATGACTCATAGTTAATCAATGCTTGAATCTTGATTTGATGTCCCACGGTTAACTTGGGGTCACCGTCGATATTGCACTTCTCGAAGGCTTTGCTGGCGTTGGCTGAGGGCTGTGCCAGAGGCAAGGAAAGTTAGACGGGGCTTGTGGCGTGATGAGTGAGTTCCCGCTATCAGTAATTACTTACAATAACTTCTTTTATTTTGCCTCGCCCATTACTCTTACAATTAACAGCCCTATTGGCATAAACAGTGTGAATATTATATTCCTTATACAAATTCAACACAAATTCAGTATATGAATTAGATAGCATCCATAAAACGCCTTTATCAGTTAACTTATCGCATACTTCTTTTAGTATAAATTGCATATCTACATCAAAACCGTTTTGTGTGTAGGCAGTAAAGTTTGACGTGGCATTAAGAGGGACATAAGGAGGATCAAAGTATACAAAATCTTTCGGATTGGCAAAATCAAGGACAATAGAAAAGTCAGCATTCACAATTTCAGTTTTTTGCAAAGCTTGGCTGCACGCTCTAAGATTTTCAGCATCACAAATTTTAGGATTTTTATATTTTCCAAAAGGGACGTTAAACTGACCCTTGCTATTTACCCGATAGAGCCCATTGTAACATGTCTTATTAAGATAAATGAACCTGGCCGCTTTTTGTAGTGCTGGCAATCTGTGGTAATCAGGTTTTCTGTCCATGTCTCTGGTTTGGTAATAACAAGTCTTTGTATTTTTATATTTGGAAAGCTCTTTAATAAGTTTCTCAACATAGTCCCTGACTATTTTATATACATTAATTAATTCTGAATTAAGGTCAGCAATAAAAGCTTTTTCTGGTTTTAAAGCAAAAAATAAGGCTCCCCCGCCAACAAAAGGTTCAAAATATCTGTTATAGGAGCTGGGCAAACGTTTTTGTAATTCGTCCGCAAGCTGTCTTTTTCCGCCTACCCATTTGATGAACGGTTTACACATTTTTTATATTCCTTTTACCTCAACTCCATTGCCCTGTTTCAGGGCAAAGAACTGGTAATTCCATGGGATAAGTCTCAGTTTCAGCTCAGACATTCGCAGGCACAGGAACTATACGCATTGCTTTTTTTGAAATTGTAGAATTTGCGACAGTATCTTTTCAACAGGTCTGCTGCAATCTCCTGCCATAACTGTACCTTCTCAAAACTCGTAAACTCCAACATGTGCTCAGGAATAAACAAGTCATACCAATCGTTTTGAGAAAGCAGCTCCCGAATTGAATCACGGCTGATTTCAAGATTGTACATGGCATTCTGTTTTTTGAAGTGAAGCAATTCCATGTAGAGCCGGTCGTAATCAAGAAACTTGAGATTTTCAGGCTTCAGGTAAGTGGGTTCAAGTGTATTACCCTCGTCCGAATGCAGAGCGTGCCGCTTCGTCTTGCTGTCCAGTCGGCCATACCAATCAGCCGATACTTTAGTCCGAATATTTTCACAGCGATGAAGGTTCGCTTTTACTTCCTTTTTGAAATCCGCCATATCTTTTTGAGGCAGGATAATTTTCTGCTCAGTCCGGGCCAGGTTTTTGATTGTTGGGAGAGAATTGGCTTCTATCTTCTTTTCAGATAGCATATCTTCTTCATCGATATATTCATTGAACGCTTGCATATAGTCGGCTCGTATCCCGAACACATTCAATGTCTCAAGTTCTTCGATAAACTCTGGATGTTCAACATCAGGTATATGCCTGCTTCGCTTCAGACAGAAGTTCAAACCTTTCAGACGTACCCCGCGACCGAAAAGCTGTATGATCTGGGAACCTTCTTTGCGGCCTACGTTAATCAAACCCATGCAGCTCACCCGCCAGCAGCTCCAACCTTCCGTAAATTTTTTTGCTCCAATCAGAAGCCGGATTTTACTGTTATGGGACTTGATATTGTCAAAGAGGGAAACAGAAAATTGCTGTTCAGAGCAGACAATAGTTTTCCCGTGCTGCTCCTGAAGCAAATTCCAGAGTTTTTTTGGCTCTCCCACATTGATGACCCCAAAATACTCGCCCCCTTCGCCCACGCGTAGCCCTATTTCATTGCCGCTGCCCTCGAGATAAACAGCATGTAAAAGGCCGCGTCCGGCTGTATTGAAAACAACACGAAGAATATCCCGGAAAAGACGCGTGGCCGAATCAGGTTCGGTAGGTGAAAACAGCTTTCGGACATAGTTAAACGCATTACGGAAAACCAGTCCTTCACTGTCGTACAATTCGTCCAGCTGGCGAAGCAGCAGAACAAGGTGGTGAATGCTGGTCTGCTCATCGGTCACGAAGTCCGCAAAGAAGCGAAGAGCAGTGACCACATCGGTGTCATGGGTTTGCCGGCGGTGTCCGGTTACAGAACCACCCACAAATACCATCAATGGGTCATCAACCAGATAGGAAACGTATTTGCGGTGGTTGTCCCGGTACAGACGGCATTGTTGGTAAAAACGAAGCAGGCAGGCTGTAAGATACAGCTTGTGAAGCTCATCCTGACTGGCGCTGCCATCCTGGCTAAAGTTCAGAATATGAAAATCCTTCCCATAACCATCACCGAAGAAGAACTTGTATGAGTAGTCAAAGAGGATGCTCTTGGCATAAAGCTGGCTCATCTCTTTTTGTTTCGCACCTGAAAGAGCGTTAACGGATTGGCCGAAAGTAGCGGAATATTCAAAAGAAAAGCCTTCGGCGCAGAGCTGCTGGCGTTTGTTGAACCATTCGTCTCCCCCAGAACCACGGTGACCTTCGTCAACCATGACTACATTATTCCGTGAGAATTGTTCTACGGCTACAGTACTAACGCCGGTTTTTTCTTTTAGTTTTGTAATTTCAATAATCTCAACAAGAAAAAGATTATGCCGGTTCTGGTCCGGCTTATAGCGCATAGCAGGGATGCCAGATAGACTGAACTCGTCAATGTGCTGATTGGTAAGTCCTTCATTAGGTGTGATGAGTAGATACTTGTTGAGGAAGCGAGTCAATTTGCGTTTTTCGAGGTAATGTTTCAATTGAAGAATATTACAGTGCATGATCAGAGTCTTACCGCCGCCGGTGGCAATCCAGAAGGCAAGTTTTGTTAAATCCTGTTCAGTGTATAGTTGAATCCGGTCTGACGCAGCCCCGCGTTCAGTGAAACGATGGTTGAAGGTTTTGCGGAACGTATTAAGTTCATCCAGGAGCGTTGTTGTCTGCTGTTGTTTGTCACGGGTCCAACGGTCCAGGTAGTATTCCGTGAAGAGTAGGGCCAGATACTGAAAGTAAAGCGGAAAAATATCGCGATGCTCTTTGAACCTTCGATTTTTTGTGATGGCTTGCCAATGTTCAAAAATGTTCCGGTCGTATTCCATCAGGAGGTCGTTGGTGAGCGCGCGTTTTTCAGGCAGGCACACCTCCAGCTGTCGGCGGAAGTAAAAGACATTCTGCTCGTCCCAGCCGTTTTTTTCATTCCGGAGAACCCGGCTGAGGTGCTTCATCCCATGTTTGGTGTCATTGTAGCCCAGTTGTCTGAAAAGCCATTCGTTCAGCACCAGGCGTTTATCGAGTTTCACAGCCATAGTGCTTTCTCCTTACAGGCTTTCCACATCAAACATCAGGTTAAGAAATACTTCTTCGGTGAGCATGATCTTATTGTGCGGATCATTCAGTGTGGTGTCGCCGTTGATATAGATCGCTTGGTATTCAGTATCCGCCGGGTTAATGCGAAGAGTTCCGGAAACGAATTCTTCCAGGGCGGCGTTGTTCTTCTCCTTCACATTCCGCCAAATGACCAGCACGGTTTCTCCCGCCGGGTTTTCACCCTCGATGGTCAGGAAGCCGTCCTTTATGCGCACTTTCCGTACCCGTAACCCCAGCAGGTAGTTGAAAGTGTCGGGCAAATCTATTCTTTTCGGTTCCGCCTTCCCTGTTTCGCGAGTGTAGATTTTTAGCATGCAGTTGAACGGATCTTCAAAATGGTCAAGCTTGAGGAGTGAGCCGCGGGTCTCCACATCCAGCATGTAATGAAGCAAGTACTCTTCCTGCACTTCTTCCATGAGGCCCAGTAGGTCTACTTGTCGGTCTTCAAACTCTAGATTGTTTAGGGTGTCTTCGTAGCTCTCCAGGCGGATATATTTGAAGCAGTGACTTACGCCTGTCTCTGGCGCGGTTGGTTTACCGTCTAACCAATCCTTTGAGTAAATGACTTTTTGAATACGCGGCTTGAGCACCGTGTCAAAATAGTCACCCATCTCCACAAGGATATACTTCCGTTTCCCGCCATCCTCGCGGTTGAGATTGACAACTGCATGGCCGGTTGTGCCGGAACCGGCAAAGTAGTCGAGAATAAAGTCAGTTGAATGGTGAGTGGTTGGCAAACCAATAAGATATTGGAGCATTTTTACTGGTTTAGGTCTGCCGAATATCTCCTTACCAAACATTGAGGCAAGGCTAGCAGTGGCATTGGAGACAGTCCCGAATTTAGGAAGTAATGTACTTGGAGTGATGCGAGTTCTTTTTTTGGTAATTTTAAGTTTGCCAGTTCTAGTGAAGAAAAAACCTGTAACTTCCTGGCCTTTAGAATCGTAAACAGGTCTGTTTCCATAGAAAAATTGCTCCATTTGTTTCTTCTGGGTCCAACCAGCCTTTAATGTTACAGGATACTTTAATTTTCCAGCTTCACATACCATCCTCCCCCTCACCAAAGTAACTTTTTCCATACCACCCCAAGTCCCTGAAAGATCAACTCCATCATCAGCTAACCACGGCACACCTGCTGGAAAATCAAATTCACTCTCAGGATTTGCTCTTGATATTTTTTTCATAGCGCCGGCTTCAATTTTTCCGTCGCCTCCTTCAAAATTATCTAACTCGTTGCTGGGAATAAGAGAATAGACTTGAACATATTCATGATAAGGTGAGAACAAACCGTTCTGTTGGCTATGTTGAGTGTTCCAGATCAACTCGGCAACAAAGGAGTTCGGACCAAGAACAGTATTAGCCACATGTCTCAATGTTGCGACCTCATGCTCATCGATACTGATAAATAAAAGTCCGGTTGAGTGTTGTAACCTGGAGGATAATGAAAGACGATCACTGAGCAATGTTGCCCATGATGAGTGTTTATAGCCATCCTTGTAACGGAAGTCGTCTTTTTTTGTATTATATGGCGGATCAATATAAATACACTTCACCTGTTCCCGGTATCGTTTCTGCAACAGATTTAAGGCCTGAAAGTTTTCCGAGTGGATCAGCAGACCGTCGATTTGTTCGTCTATATCTTCAATAGAGGCAAGTAGTTTGTATTTGAATTTTTCCGGGTAGAAGGCTGTATCGAGCACCATATATTGCTTTTCTTTAAGCAACTCCGGAGATGGCGTTTCAGCTTTTCCGATAAAGCCAAGTTTACGCCATTCTTCCCACTGCCGCTCGTTTTCTACAATCACGGGATAAAGTTCCTCTGGCACTCTATCCAGAGTTATGCAGTAGTTTGTTTCCACAACAAATTTCTTTTTCAGCCACAGTTTTTTTTGGAAATCCTCGAACTGGGCCAAAAAATCGATCAAATCCTTTGCCACGGCACGGATTGCCTTGATCTTACGGATTTCACCTTCCAGATAGTTTGCTGGGCGGTTGTCCACGTCATCCAGGTACATCACTTCGTTTTTAATGTAGAAATCCAGCTCCTGCCTTAAAAATCCGCCAAGATCTTTGTGGATAAAATAGTCGCCTGTGTTTTTCTTTGTGAAGTTCTGCAAATGTTTTTGAAGAATCGTCCTGGTATTCTTGCCGGTGTATGTTTGATCATCGGCCCATAGACTTTTCTTCCACCTCGCAGGTATTTTAGCCTCGATAGCAGCTTCAAGTCTCTCTATTACCTGTTTTGCTGTTGGTTTACGGTCAAAAATTTTAAAATGAAACGGAATGACCAGCGTGTCATCTGTGGTTTCAATGTCTGCTTCTTCATCAAGGACGAAGGCCCTTACAGCCTTGTTATTGTTTTGAACCGCATCCATGCGCGTTAGTTTAAATTTTACTCGGAGCTTGTGGCCCTTTTCCTCTATGGTGAAGGTGTAGTCTTTCAGGTCTTCCGAGGACTTGATGTAATATTGATCTTTGTTGGCCCAATGGAGTATGATTTCCTCCCCGTTGTAAGGAATGGCGTATTTTTGCTTGTTGCTGTAGCGCCGAAGCGACATGAAATCGCCGCTTTCATAATAGCGGCTGAAGAACTCATAGAGATGAGAATAGACTTCGGCTTCCAGACGGTTGGCATCAACAGACTGTTGAGCTGACTCAAACCGTTCCATGTATTGCTTCCCAAGAGGGAGGGATTGCCGCTTTTTCGCAAGTGCTCCGTCAGGTTCAAAAGCATCAACGCCGAACGAAGATCCACACTGTTGGCGCACCTCCTTGAGTTTGTCCTGAGCGTTGTTTTGAGCCAGATCGCTTAAAACTTGTCTAACTTTTTCCGGTAGTCGTTTATGCAAGTATTCATGAATTTGCTTATGTTTCTTCTTTATGATCCGGTGAATGCCAAAATCCAGGTTTGCCTTGTCGAGCTCAAAAAGTTCCTCCAGCTTGGCGACAAGTTCATCGAATTTATTCATATTTTGGTTCCTTCAGCAGATTATAATTCATACTTCGAACTATACCGCCATCGAATCAACCTGGTTTGAGACGACATTTTAAAATTGCCTCAAATCTGAGGCGATGAGTTAATGGTTTTTGTGGTTCTACCTAAGAACATTCAAGGTGCGTTTGCCCTGCAGGTTGTGGTTTCCGGCATGGAAGAACTGCCCATGATGGGGTAAGTGTCATGTTTCTCCTGATTACGAAGCAGTTTTGTAATGCTTTTCCTGGGACTGGAGTTTTTTTACCTAGCCTGTTAGAAGTTTTCGTTACAGCTTTAGCAGAATGGCATTTTCCCGATTTTGACCTGTCACCTGCTTTCTGCTAGTCAACCTCAACTCATCATAGGGTGTACACTTGAATCTGGTTTCCTTGGGGGACATATTATGGAACAAGAAAAGTTAAATGCCAAGATTTTATTAGAAGCATTACCTTATATCCGCGAGTTCTATGGGCAGACTATAGTCATCAAGTATGGTGGTCATGCCATGATTGATGACTCTTTAAAAAAGAGCTTTGCCTTAAATGTGATCCTGCTAAAATATATCGGTTTGAATCCTGTGGTGGTTCATGGTGGAGGTCCGCAGATTGGAAAGATGCTCGATCAGTTGGGCATTGCCTCTCAATTTCGTGAGGGTCTGCGGGTCACTGATGCGGCGACCATGGATGTTGTGGAGATGGTCCTGGTGGGCAAGGTAAATAAGGAGATTGTAAATTTGCTCAATCTCCATGGAGGAAGAGCAGTTGGATTTTCGGGCAAAGATGGTCGCATGATCAGGGCCAGGAAGTTAGAAATGGTCATCAATAAAAAAGATGCGCCCCCGGAGATTATTGACCTTGGCAAGGTAGGCGAAGTGGTTGATGTGGACATAACCCTGATTAAATCTATACAAAAGGAAGGATTTATTCCCATTATTGCACCTGTGGGTGTTGATGAAGAGGGTGAAACCTATAATATTAACGCTGATTTTGTGGCCTGTGCTGTAGCCTCAAGCCTAAAGGCCAAGAAATTGATTTTACTTACGGATGTTCAAGGCGTCCTGGATGAAGATGGGCAGATTATTTCTTCCCTGAACAAGAGAGAGACTGTAGAGCTTATTGAAAGCGGTATAGCCAGAGGCGGAATGATTCCTAAGCTCAAGTGCTGTCTTGAGGCTGTTGAATCCGGTGTTGAAAAGGCACATATCCTTGATGGTCGTGTTGAGAATTCAATAATTCTGGAGCTCTTTACCCGGGCTGGAATTGGCACAGAAATATATGGATAGAGTCAGGAGTCGAGAGTCAGGAGTCAAAGATAAAGGGTCAGAAACAACTCGCGACTCTCAAGTATCAGAATCTAAAGATTCGAATATTTACAAAGAGTTAGCCTTAACTGTTCCGGATAATGCCCATGGCCAGAGGCTGGATGTATTTTTGTTCTCCTTAGGCCTGGAAGGAGGCGTGGCCAGGGCCAAAGTACAGAAGTGGATCAAGCATGGACTGGTCACTATTAATGGAAGGCCTATTACCAAGCCCAGTTTTAAAATCAGCCATGGCCAGGAAATAAGAGTTTTACTGCCTTTCCACGAAGGAGAGAATAAAGCGGACCCAATCTCTGGACAACTTGACGTTGTTTATGAAGACCAGCATATTCTGGTCGTAAACAAACCTGCCGGACTTACGGTCCATCCTGCACCAGGAGAAGAAGGCCCGACCTTGGTCAATTTTTTGGTCTATAATTATCCCCGGTTAGCTCAAAAAGATTCTGATCGTCCGGGCATTGTCCATCGTTTGGATAAAGATACTTCCGGCCTTATGCTTATTGCCTTGACTGAGCAGGCCAGGTTGAAGCTGGTTCAAGATTTCAGCGCCCGTCAAGTACATAAGGAGTACCTTGCTTTGGTTTTTGGGGTACCAGCGGGTGATGAGGGTGAGATTGACTTGCCTATCGGCAGGCATCCGAGACATAAAACCAAAATGGCCGTGGTAAAAAAAGGTGGGCGCACGGCCCTATCCAGATATACGGTGGTTTTAAAAGATAGACTAGGTATGTGGAGTCTTTTGCGGGTGAAAATTTTTACCGGCCGGACCCACCAGATTAGAGTGCATCTATCGCACTTAGGTCATCCAATAATAGGCGATAATGTTTATGGGGGGACAAATTTCAGCTTGTTGGGTGATAGGGGAAAGAGTGCGTCAAGTTTGTTCAAAAGGCAGCTTCTTCATGCCTGGTGTTTAGGCTTTAGCCACCCGGAATCCGGAGAAGAAATGGAATTTACTTGTCCTCCGCCCAAGGATTTCTGGCGCGCTCCTTTGCTCTTGAAGCGGGAGACACAGCGAATAGTGCTTACTGGAAATCCTGGCAGTGGCAAATCAGAAGTGCTTAAATGCTTTAGAAAATTCGGGGTCCCTGTCTTTAGTGCTGATGAAGAGGTTGCCGAGCTGTATCAGCCTGGAGGAGATGGTTGGTTTATTCTCCGACAGAGGTTTGGACAGGAATTTATTGCACCTGAGACAGGAGAAGTGGACAAAAAAAAGTTGTTCGCGGAAATGGTGGCGAGCGATAGCTTTCGCAGAGAAGTTAATGCCCTTATCCATCCCCTGGTTGAATTCAGATTGCGCAACTTCTGGGAGAAACATAAAAGACAAAGAGTATGTGTGGCTGAAATCCCCCTGATATTAGAAGCTGGCTGGAAGATGGATGGTTTGATTTTAGTAGGTGTATTTTGTCCTGACGAGCAGCGTAAGCAAAGGCTGCTTGCCAGAGGATGGGCAGAGCAGCAGATGGCACAGATTGAATCATGGCACTGGCCGCAAGCTGATAAACTGCGTAAGTGTCATTTGATTATAGATAACAGTAATGATTTGTCCGCTCTGGAGCAGAAAGTTTTGGCCCTTAGCAATATTTTAAAGACTTTGCGTCAAAAAAGAGTCCGCCATCTTAAAAAAAGACTGGACGTTTTTTATCGGTCAGCCTCCTTTCTGGAGAACTAAATGATTCCCTTAAGAGACAGTATCCCCAATGTGCACCGGCCAGTCATGGTTTGGACCATAATTGCTGTTAATACTATTGCTTTTTTGTTTGTCCTGGAATTAAATCATTTTCAACTGGTGAAATTTTTCCATCTTTTTGGGGTTGTTCCTGCAAGATTTACCCATCCTGAATGGGCCAGGTGGATGGGCTATCCGGATGGCGGTTATATATCTTTGATAACGCACATGTTTTTGCACAGTGGTTGGCTCCATTTTTTGGGTAATATGTGGACATTGTGGATTTTTGCAGACAATATTGAGGACGTAATGGGGCCTTTCAGGTTCCTTGTCTTTTATCTTTTATGTGGTCTTTGTTCCTTGTTGATTCATTTTTTATTTAACATGGACTCCGCCGTGCCAGTTGTCGGGGCTTCGGGAGCCATTGCCGGGGTAATGGGTGCCTATTTTTTACTTTATCCCCACGCAAAGGTAGTGACATTTATTCCAATATTTTTTGTGCCTTATATTTTTGAACTGCCTGCTCTTATTTTTTTGGGTTTTTGGTTTCTTATTCAAATTATATCGGCTATTTCTTCGAATGTTTTTTCTTCTGCAGGTGGGGGAGTGGCCTGGTGGGGCCATGCAGGCGGTTTTTTAGCTGGCATGCTCTTGCTCTCCCTTTTTAAAAATGAGAAAAGATGCTATTATTGTTATAAACAAAAAGAAAGTGATCATAATTTTCATCTAAAATAGGCCAAAAGTAGAGAATGTTTTTTTTGCCTTTGGTGAAATAATTGGTTAAAATTTTTTTATAAAAAATTAAGAGGGATGGCTATGCTAAAAATTGAAGACCTGCATGTTAATGTAGGAGGAAAAGAGGTCTTGAAGGGGATAGATCTCCATATTGAAGATGGAGAGACCTTTATTTTGTTTGGCCCCAATGGTTCTGGCAAAACAACTTTGCTTATGACTATTATGGGTTTTGCCGGGTATGAGGTGACGCAAGGCAGAATTTTATTCAAGGGTAAGGATATAACCGATTTGCCCACTTATGAAAGGGCCAGAATGGGGATTGGCATGTCCTTTCAGCGCCCACCGACCATCCATGGCTTAAAGACCAGAGATTTGGTTCGGTTGTGTGCCCGGGACAGGGAAATAGATGTAGAAGATTTGGCCAGGAAGGTCAATTTTGAAAATTTTTTAGACAGAGATATAAATGATGGTTTCTCAGGGGGTGAAATAAAGCGTTCGGAGTTGCTGCAACTCATGGCCCAGGAACCTGATTTGGTTCTTTTTGATGAGCCAGAGTCAGGAGTGGATTTGGAAAACATGGCCCTGATTGGCAAGATAGCCAAGGCTCTTTTGGATGGTTCCTTGGAGCCCAGCCCTGCGGTTTGTATGAAAGACCTGAAAGCGCAGAAAAAGACTTCCGGGCTGATTATTACTCATACCGGATATATTTTGGACTATGTTAATGCTGACAGGGGGAAGGTCATGTTTCAGGGGCGACTTTGTTGCGAAGGCCGGCCTAGAGATATTTTGGATCATATCAGTAAATATGGTTACAAGGAGTGCGTCAGATGTCTGAGTTAAAAAATGATAAAACTCCCCAGGTGGATTTGAGCGTATATAATTTTGATCAGGCTGAAAGTCCGATGCTTCCCGATTTACGTCAGCTTGACTCTGAGGATCGGGCTGAGTTGCTCATGGCTGGAGTGGATGTAGAAGAGGAGCAAAGGAGCGGGACTTATCTTCAGATTGATCATAGTAGTGTGCATTGCAGCTCTCGCCGCCAGGGCGTGGAAGTGTTGAGTATTCAGAAGGCCCTGGAGAAATACGATGGTCTGCCAGAATATTATTGGCAGGCAGTGGATAAAGACAAGGATGAGTTTACAAGGGCTGCAGCAGAAAAGCTTCACGGCGGGTATTTTATTCGCACTGAAAAAGGGGCGAAAATAGAGGAACCAGTGCAGTCCTGCCTGTTTATCAAGGGGCAAGACGTAGCCCAAAGTGTGCACAATATCATCGTAGTGGAAGAAGATTCAGAAGTACACATTATCACTGGTTGCGCTACGTCACATAAAGTTCGTTCTGCCCTGCACTTGGGTATTTCTGAGTTTTTCATCAAAAAGGGCGGTAAATTGACCTTCACCATGATTCACAATTGGGGAGATGAGGTCACTGTCAGACCCAGGACCGTAGGTATTGTTGAAGAAGGTGGGGTGTTTGTAAGCAACTATATTTTGTTGAAGCCGGTCAAGTCTGTGCAGTCATTCCCGGCCATTTTTCTTAATGGCAGGGGTGCAGTGGCTAGATTTAACTCTATTTTGGTCGCGCCTCAAGGAACGCACATTAATTCAGGAAACAAGATTGTGCTCAATGCGCCTGAGACCAGAGGGGAGATTATATCCCGGGCCATTACAACCGGAGGGACAATTATTGCTCCGGGAGTAATTGAGGGCAATGCAGTGCCTGTGCGGGGTCATTTAGAATGTAAGGGTTTGATTTTAAACGATGGTGTAATTCACGCTATTCCGGAACTTAAGGGAACCAAGTCCGGAGTTGAGCTCTCTCATGAGGCGGCTGTGGGCAAGATTGCCCAGGAAGAGATAGAGTACTTGATGGCCAGGGGACTGGACGAGGATGAAGCTACTTCCACTATTGTCCGCGGTTTTCTCAACGTGGATATTATGGGCCTGCCCAAAGAACTCAAGGAGAGCATAGATAAGACTATAGCTGAAAGTGAGAAAGATATGTTTTAGCTCTAAGGCTAGGGGGAAAGGGGTGCATCCGATGGTTGCACTTGGGTTGAGTAGTTGAGTAGGTGAGTGGTTGACTAGGAAGGACGGTCAGTGGACGTGGGATTCCGTAGAAGAATTTTCCCCTGATTGCTGCCAGATTCTGGATTTTTCAATCCAGGTTTCTTTCATACTGTTGCAAATGCCTGGACCCATCTATAGCTTGCTTCTGGGCAGAGCATAATGGGACATTTTGGATAGATGAATATTCTTTTCATTATTAATAATTATGGCAGATAGCGTCAGTCAGATATTTGGCTTTGTCGCCCCGATGCTTTGCTTATCCGCAAGCTTCGTCCCGCACCCATTTTGAGTGGGTATCTGAATAGCGATGAGCATTGATGGTTTTAAAGTTAATTTTTTGCTTTGCCACAAAAGTTGCCGAAAATGGGTGCGGGACTACCCAGCCCTTTGCAATGCATTCAAGAAACCAAGATTTTCAATCTGGCAGTAAAAATGGAGTTTGGCCACAGGCTCTAAAAAAGCTACAAGGGAAACTGTAGTGCCAGGATATAAAGGACACCTGCTGGGGAGCTTAGCGCTTTCCGGTTCAGCAGTAGCCGCGGCTTTTTGGTTCGGGCAGATTCACCTGGACCTGAAAATTATTTTTATCCTTTTGTGTATATCTTTACTTGCCTCTTTATTTCCGGATGTAGATACTGATTCTAAAGGTCAGAACTTATTTTACGCTCTTTTAGTTGCTTTGGATCTGGGCTTAATGATTAAGGGACTATACAAATGGGCGGCTATTCTGGGCTTTTGCGCCATGTTGCCTGCCTTGGGGCATCACCGGGGATGGACTCATACTTGGTGGGCCATGTTTCTAGTCCCTTCAGCTATTCTGGTCCTGCCCATGATTTTTTATAATATTTCCATAGAAAAGCTCCTGCCCTATTATCTGGCCGCGATCGTTGGTTATTTTTCACACCTCCTTTTGGATCGCAAGTTCTAATCTTGTTTTTCCCATAGTAATAAAAAGTGCGCGCCCCATAAGATGAGGATCATGTTGGCGTTTAGCCAGAGCAAAAATAAAATGATTGAGGACAAAGTGCCGTAAATCAAGCTGTAATTGGGTTGAGTCCATAAGATGTGTGTGAAGAATTTGGTAATCAGTTGGCTTACTAAGGATAAAGCAAGGGAAAGGATAAAACTTGGAACAGTGGCGAATCTTTTTTGTGGCAGGATTTGATATAAAGAAAAGATAAGCAAGGCAAAACCCAACCAGGTCCAGATGTCGGGAGTCATACCCGGGGGGATAAAACGCGCCGGTATATAACTCAAAACATGCATGATAAGCATAAGGATAATGAAGCTTATACCCAAAAAAGGGCCTATGAGCCAGGGTAGAGGCAGGCGCCAATATTGTTTTTTGATGGGTCTATTATCGATGTAGTTAAAGCTTATTTGCAGGGCATGAAAAAATAAACCTGCGCTCCAGAAAATAAAAATAAAACTGATCCAGCTAAGTCTTGGGGCCATGTTTAAAAATTTATTTAGTTGCAAGGTAACGATTTCTTTTGCCCAGGGCAGGATGGCCAATTTATTTTGAATAAATTCTTGAACCTGTATGGTGTCGCCCCAGATTAGGCCGGCCAGGGATACCAGGAGAAAAATTAAAGGGATAAATGAGAGCAGGGCATAAAAGGTCAGACCAGCAGAGTGTAAAAAGCCCTGCTGGCGCGAAAAGTTTTTCGAGCCTAGAAAAATAGCTTGAGTTAACCTGGTCCACATGGTCAGGGCCTTATTATTATGTGTGGTGGATGGCAAATTTGGTTGCCCACGGTTTTTTGTTTGTCTATCCATCAGCCAAGAGGTCCAGTCTCCAGTTTTTATAAAACTCCATTACTTCCAGTAAGTTTCATGGGTCCAGTTTTCTTGTTTTTTAATAAGTTGAGCATCATGAAAACTTCTTCTTGTTTTATTAAGAAAGCAACTTCTCATAATTTTTTTCAATCCTGGTTTCTTTCATGCTGGTGCAAATGCCTGGACCCATACTATAGCTTGCTTGCGGGCAGAGCATAATGGGACATTTTGGATAGATGAATATTCTTTTATTGTCGATAGTTATGGCAGATAGTACCAGATATTTAGCTTTCTCGTCCCGATACTCTGCTTATCCGCAAGCTTCGCCAAGATGGCTTACCCAGCCCTTTGCAATGCATTCAAGAAACCAAGATTTTCAATCTGGCAGTCAAAATGAGGTTGGGACACAAACCCTACTGTTGAAACTTTTTTCTGTCTCTTATTAAACATAAATCTCATTGGATGCGAAAAAATAAATTGAAAATCACATACTTTTTTACCTTCTTTTCCTTGAAGAGTAAATCGGGTTGTTGAGTTGGGGGGGTGTTTGTTGAATTTATAGAAGATAGGTGGCATTAAGCGAAAAGTTTCTGACTGAGTCAGAATACGTGTGTAAAAAATCGCTTCACATCCGGGTTGGATAAAAAAATTACAACTTTTAACAAATTACATCTATCACGAAAGGAGAGAAAATGGCTGAGAACATTGATGATTTAACTATCAATTGGACTGATGAAGACGGGAACCTGGTGGTCAAGGAGTTGAAAAAAGAGGTCTTGACCCGCGGTGCATGGACCACGATTATGTATGCGTATCAAGAGATGGACCGTAAAACAGGAGATTATGGACCAGTTAAGTTCAGGGTTGTGCGTTATCAGAAACGCAATGGACGATTTACCCCCCAGTCTAAGTTCAATATTTCGTCCATCAAGCAGGCTGGGGAAGTGGTCAGGATTTTGAGTCAGTGGGTTGAAGAACTTGGGTAGAAGAAGGAGATAAGGAATATTAAGTTTACTTTTCTTATATCAGTCGCTATACCGACTGATATTGGGGTATAATCAGTCGGTATAGGGGGAGAAAGTGGATAAGGAAAAAATCATAGAAATTTTAAACCAGTGGAATTTCTGGAACAGAGAATTGCCTGAGACCTATCCCAGAACAGGCTATGAACATGAGATAATAAATAAAGCAAAGGCTGATGAAATTCTTATTATTCAGGGAGTTCGAAGAAGCGGCAAGTCTACTCTTCTTATTAATTTTATAAGACATTTGATTGAAAATAAGGTCAAAAAAGAAAATATCTTATTTGTCAATCTGGAAGATCCTGGATTTGCAACTGATTTAAACCTGGATTTACTTGAACAAATTAAGGAGGCTTTTGTCTATTATCTGGCGCCTGATGAGAAGCCTTATATTTTTCTGGATGAAATTCAAAATATTCCAGGTTTTGAAAAATGGTTGCTTAAAGAGTATGAATTAAAAAAATCACATCTTTTTGTAACGGGTTCCAATGCAAAACTTTTAAGCAAAGAAATTGGCTCTCTTCTTAGCGGACGATACTTAAACATAGAAGTAATGCCTCTTAGTTTTAAAGAATTTTTGGTTTTTAACAATTTAAAAATTAACACAAAACTGGATTTTATAAATAATAGATTGATAATAGAGAAATTTTTTGAGAGGTATATGCAATATGGAGGATTTCCCAGAGTAGTTTTAATTCCTGATTGCGAACTAAAAGATGAAGAATTAAAGGTATATTTTGATTCAATTCTGCTCAGAGATATTGTTGCCAGATATAAACTGGATAATTTTAAAGTTCTTGAAAAGATAGCCATCAGGATGCTTTCTTCAATTTCCAATATAGTCTCACTGAATTCTTTGAAAAAATCATTAAATTTATCCTTTAATTTAGTTAATAATTATGTTGAATTTCTTGAAAATGCCTATATGATATTCAGGGTTCCCCTGTTTGCATGGTCGTTAAAAAAACAACAGGCCAATCCCAGAAAAATATATGCTATTGATACCGGTCTTGCCAGAAGAGTTTCTTTTGCAGTAGGTAAAAATGAAGGTTTTTTGCTTGAAAATATCATTTTTTTAGAGCTCAAACGCAGGTTTAGCGAAATTTATTACTTTAAAACTTCACGAAATTATGAAGTTGATTTTTTAATCAAAGAAAAGGAAAAGATAACTCATCTGATACAGGTCTGTTTGAGTTTACAGGATGAAAAAACAAAAAAAAGAGAATTCAGAAGCTTGGTAAAAGCTAAAGCTGAATTGAAATATACGGATAATATCAGGCTTAGTGTATTAACTAAAGATAGCAGCAGAGTAGAGATGTTTGAAGGTGAAAAAATTGAAGTTGTTAATGTATTGGAATGGTTGCTTTGGGAAACGGGAGAATAGGAAGAAGCAAGGAAATAACACTTCAGTTTTAATTTTCTGCAGAGGCGAACCATTGTATATCTGTAAATCCGCAAGGATAGGCGCAGAATGGTTCGCCCTGATTAAGTTTATGCCTTTTTTACCCACTCAGCCAGCATCTTTTACTTGACCACGTCACCTCAAAGATTCCCCAACATGACTTTATGCAAAGCGGCATAGACAAAATAACATGCAAAAATCACTAGAAAGGTTGCGCATGTCCCGATTATCCCTCTATAGAGTCGATCGCTCAAAAAGTGCCTGCCCTTCCCGACAGCCACAGAAACCGCGGCATACCAGGCGAAATCGGCCAAAATATGCCCGGTGAAGAAAAAGAAGATACCCCACATACCAAATTGCCTCGAATGTAGAAGATAACCAAGCCCAATTGTTGCCCACCAAATTAACCAGTATGGATTTGCTATGCTCAATAGTGCCCCGGTAATTACCAAGTGACCACGCTCTTCCGTCCCTGCATCCCATGATAAACTCAAGGTTGGGAGTGTGCGAAACATTCCGATAGCCATCCAAAACAGAAACCCGGCACCTGCTATAGCAATAACGATAAAGACCTCATCTAGCATTAGAAACGGAGCCAGTCCCAGTAATAGTGCGATCACCAATGCCAGTTCAAGAAGGCTGTGACCAATCATAAGCAACGGCCCGGCGATAAAGCCTCGACGAGAGCTTTCACTAACAGAAGCGGTCAGCAATGGCCCCGGCATCATTGCGCCGGATAGGGCAATTACAAAGGAAGAAAAGAAGATAGTGAGCAGTGTCAACATGAGTGAAATTATCCTTGGTTAAAAGTCTAACGAGAAAGCTCGCATGCTGCCAACCGCAGGCCCGAAGGGCAAGGACATATCCATCAATTTTAAAGTCTTCAATATCTGAATAAAATATATTCTCAAAACAGCTCACAAAAAAGTTTTTTCTCAACCTATATTTATTTCGTGTAAATTTTACTATTTTTTTCTGAAATATTCCAGTGGAATAATGGCTTTTCCAAATAAGATATTTAATTGGTTTATAAAAAACGTCAAAGTCCTTAACGTTATGGAATATATGGATTTGTTGAGTTTGTCGGTTGTTTGTTGAATTTATAGAGGATAGGTGGCATTAAGTGAAATGTTTCTGAGTGTGTCAGGACACGTGTGTAAAAAATCGCTTCCCATCTGTCTCAGATAAAAAAATTACGAATTTTAATGAATTATCAATCACGAAAGGATAGGAAAAGGCTGGGAGCATTGATGATTTAACTAGCAATAGGGCTGATGAAGACGGGAATCTGGCTGGTCAAGGAGTAGAAAAAGAGGTCTTGACACGCGGGGCATGGAGCACAATTATGTATGCATATCAAGAGTTGGATCGTGGAATAGGGAGCTATGGGCCGGTTAAATTCAGGGTTGTGCGTTATCAGAAGCTAAATGGACGATTTAGCCCCCAGTCTAAGTTTAATATTTAGCCCATAAAACAGGCCCACTAGATCATCCAAACTTTAACTCAGAGGGTTAAAGAACTCAACAATTGACTTTTGACATAGTTTAATTAGGTTAAATGATATGAGCGAAAGTATATCAGATGGACAGGTCCTAACCGGAACAGTTATAGAGGAAGATTTGGAGGAGCCACGGCGGTATAAAGTTCTATTACATAATGATGATTATACAACCATGGAATTTGTTGTCTATGTCCTAAAAAAAGTCTTTCATAAGACCGAGGCCGAGGCTCACCATATCATGATGAGTGTTCACAAGAATGGAATTGGTGTGTGTGGGGTGTATCCTAAAGAAGTGGCCGAGACCAAAGTTGCGATGGTCCGCCATATGGCCCGCAAAGAAGGTTATCCTTTGAAATGCACGATGGAAGAGGTGTAAATGTTAAGTAAGGAATTGGAGAAAATTATTGGCCTGGCTATTCAGGAAGTCAAAAAAAGACATCATGAATTTTTAACTTTGGAGCATATTCTGTATGCCTATACCCTGGATGAGAAGGGAAGAGCTATCCTGGAAGATTGTGGGGTAGATTTGACTAGGTTAAAGAATCAACTGGAGCGTTTTTTTATTGAACACCTGGAAGTCCAGCCTTCTTCCCAAGAACGAGAAATTATTCAGACCGTGGGTGTGCAACGGGTGATGCAAAGGGCCATAATGCACATCCAATCAGCAGGGAAAAACATGGTTCAGGCTGGAGACCTTCTTGCAGCCATGTTTGAGGAGGAAGACTCTTTTGCTGTTTATTATCTTCGTACCCATGGCCTGACCAGGCTGGATGTATTGGAATATATTTCTCACGCGATGGAAGAAGATAGCCCTGGCTCTTCTTGTCCAGGATGTTCAGATCAGGAGAAGAGATCTGGAGAAAAGAGCGCGCTGGCTTTATATACAGTTAACCTGGTTGAAAAGGCCCAAAAGGGCTTGATTGACCCGTTGGTAGGCCGAGAAAGGGAGCTGAAAAGAGTAATTCAAGTCCTTTTGCGGCGCAGAAAAAATAATCCCATTCTGGTTGGAGAGCCAGGCGTTGGAAAAACAGCCATGGCCGAGGGTTTGGCTTTGAAGATTGCCAGTGGCGAAGTGCCTGAGTCTTTTCTGAAAACTCAGATTTATGCTTTAGATATGGGAGCGTTACTTGCCGGGACCAAGTTCAGAGGTGATTTTGAGGCCAGGCTAAAGGGAGTGATTAAGGAGCTGAAAGAGATCCCGGGCGCGATATTGTTTATCGATGAAATTCACACCATTGTTGGGGCCGGGGCGACCACTGGCGGCTCAATGGACGCTTCTAATATTCTGAAGCCGGTTCTTGCTTCAGGAGAGATTCGGTGCATTGGTTCAACCACTTATGAAGAATATAAACTTCATTTTGAAAAAGATCGGGCTTTGTCCAGAAGGTTTCAAAAGATTGAGCTGTCTGAGCCCACCATTGAAGAAAGCATAGAGATTTTAAAGGGGCTCAAGCCCTACTATGAAAAGTATCATAAGGTTAAATACATGCCCTCAAGCCTAAAGGCTGCCGTGGAGCTTTCAGCCCGGTTTATTAATGATCGTTATCTTCCGGACAAGGCCATTGATGTCATGGATGAGGCCGGGGCTTATTTTATGCTTGAAGGAACTATAAAGGGCAGGAAGCAGGTCACTCCGCGCGATATTGAAAAGGTTGTGGCCCGCATGGCTCGTATTCCTTCTCGCCAGGTGTCTACATCAGACAGGGAAAAACTTTTAAATTTGGACAAGGAACTGAAAAAGGTCATTTTCGGTCAAGACAAAGCCATAGAACTTTTGACCAAGGCTATAAAGCGGGCCAGGGCAGGACTGAGAGATGTGCACAAACCCACGGGGTCATTTCTAATGATTGGTCCCACGGGTGTGGGTAAAACAGAGCTGGCCAAGCAACTAGCCAACACGATGGGGGTAAAATTTGTTCGATTTGATATGAGCGAGTACATGGAAAAACATGCTGTGGCTCGCTTGATTGGCGCACCTCCGGGCTATGTTGGTTTTGACCAGGGGGGGCTACTCACTGAGGCCATTCGGAAAAATCCTTACTGTGTTCTACTCCTGGATGAAATAGAAAAGGCCCACCCAGATATGTTTAATATACTTCTCCAGGTTATGGATCATGCAACGCTCACTGATAATACCGGGCGGACGGCAGATTTTCGACATGTTATACTGCTGATGACTTCCAATGCCGGAGCCAGGGAAATGGAATCGAGAGCCATTGGTTTTGGTCAGGAGGATGAGGCGGATAAAGTTCAAAAGGCCATGAAGGCAGTGGAAAAACTGTTCAGTCCTGAATTTCGCAATAGATTGGATGCGGTCATTCCCTTTGGTAGCTTAAGTCAGGAAATTATGGAGATGATCGTCGATAAATATCTTGCTGAATTAAATGAGATGCTCACTGCTCAAAAAGTCCAGGTCCAACTCACTTCTTCAGCTAGGTCCTGGCTGGCTAAAAAGGGGTATGATCCTGATTTTGGAGCCAGGCCCTTGGCTCGGGTTATGCAGGAAGAGGTCAAAGACATTTTGGCTGATAAGCTCCTTTCCGGAAAGCTGGATAAAGGAAAGAAGATACTCATAGACCTGGATGAGAAGCAGGACCAACTCAGTTTTAGGATTCTCCCATTGAAATAACTTGTTTGTGAGCCTGGTTCCTCATGAGCTTTCCCAGATTCAATTACCTGCTTTATCCTGTTTTTGACTACCATTATTCCACATGGTCTATTGGTTTTAGCAATAGCTGAACATGACAGTTTTTTACCTATCCAAAGAACCTATTTTCCCCCACCCAAGGTTTTCTGACCCGGATGGGCTTTTGGCCGTGGGTGGGGATCTGTCTATAGAGCGTCTTATTTTGGCCTATTCCCAGGGTATTTTTCCCTGGTATAGCCCAGGAAATCCTATTCTCTGGTGGAGTCCCGATCCCAGGCTGGTGTTGTTCCCCGAAGAATTGCATGTCCCCAGAAGTTTGCGCCGGGTGCTTAATAAAAAAAGATTTAAGGTGACTATTGATCAGGCCTTTGAACAGGTCATAAACATGTGTGCCAAAGTGAGAAGGTCCGATGGATACGGCACCTGGCTGGTACCGGAAATGATTGAAGCATATATTCGGCTACACAAACAGGGGTTGGCTCATTCTTTTGAGACCTGGCAGGAAGACCGCCTGGTGGGGGGAGTGTATGGGGTGAGCCTTGGCCAGGCGTTTTTTGGAGAATCCATGTTTTATCTTGTTCCCAATGCCTCCAAGGTAGCTCTGGTTCACCTGGTCTTTTATCTTCGCAAGAAGTCGTTTCATTTTCTTGATTGTCAGCAGACCACACACCACATGCTCCGCTTCGGAGCACGGGAAATCAGCCGAAACGAGTTTCTACAGCGTCTAAAACATGCCCTTCAATATCCGACCCGTCGAGGTAAATGGGGAGATGCGTGAATGGGTAGTTGGGTTGATGGGGAGCTTAACGCAACCTCCTTCATGGAACCAGATTTTCAAGTTTTTTCTCCAGAGCTTTGAGGACAACTTCGGGTTTAAGATCCTCGAGACATCTGGGGTTGGCACAGGTATTTTGATTGCAGGGCTGGCAAGAAAGGCCTAGCTGGATATGTTCATGTTCTGCTGAAGGATAGGTCCAGGCTCCGCTAGTTGCACCAAGGATGGTTAGGGATGGGGTATTTACGGCCACGGCAATATGGCGAGGAGCAGAGCAATTGCCAAGATGTAAATTGGCGTGAGCAATGCAGGCTGCCATTTCCCGCAACGAGAGCATCTTTTCAGGCAAAATACAAAAATCTTCTGCCTGTGACTGGGATAAAATTCTCAAAGCCAGTTCTTTTTCTCCAGGGCCATAAAGGAGAAGAAATTTTATGTTTGGCCATTTCTGACTGGCTTGATGGATAAGCTGAGCAAAGTGGCCTGCTGGCCATCTTCTGGTTATACGTCTGTGCGAAGGATCTATGGTGATGAGTAGATTCTTTTTTGTGACACCTTGCCCGGCCAGAAAATTTTTGGCCCGGTCAAGTTCCGCCTCTTTAAGCCAAATTTTTGGCCTGTTACCCTGCCAGGAAATACCTAGTGGTTTTAGAATGCTGGCTTTGAATCTTGCTGCATAGCCTGGTTCTGGTTTTTGCCAATGGGTGTATAGTAAACGATTATACCAGGGCGGCGGATAGGTTAGCTTAACTTTGCTTCTGGAAAATAAAACCACCCACCGGCACCTGGGCAGTTGTTGAAAGTCAACAATGAGATCAAAATTTTTCCAGGCAATTTGCCGGTAAAACTTCAGTTCTTTCCAGAGATTATTGGTTTTCTTCTTGTCTATAACCCAGATTTTACTGATATGAGGATTGTTTTCCAGGACAGGAAGACATTTTTTTTCCGTAAGAAAGTGGATTTGGGCCTCAGGGAATCTTTTTTTCAGCAGTTCTACACTGGGAGTGGTCAGAAGAACATCGCCAATTTGGCGAAGTTGGCAAACCAGAATTTTGTAAATATGGTCTAAGTTAATAGATTTTTGAGCGGTTGCAGAAGTTTTTTTTGATGACATAGATGTTTATTGGTCAATGAACAGAGTGACATTAGTTTTTTCTACTCAAATTCTTCCTGTATAATGGGTTTGGCCGAGCTTAAATCGTAAAAGCCGTGTACAGGGAAGGGAAGAGGATAATCACAAATCTGCTCCAGGCGAATTCGCCCGAAGTTTTCATCCTCAGGCATTTCTGAAAGTGGCATAAGGCCTAGAGGAATGGGGAAGTTCAGTGGGGCACTCGTTATGGTTTTTAGTCTTGAAGCGTACCTCCGGGCAAGATAGTCTACTAATTGGTCCCGTTCATCCCGAGTGAAGGCTTCCAAAAGTATTTTTTTACTTCTATTTATATCCGGAGTTATCCCTTCCTCAATTGGTTCTCCCAGGAGCTTGTCCCACGGATAACCATTTTCTTCTTCCACATCCCAATAGGGACGAAAAAGATGGACTTCTACATCACGTCGGCCCTTAAATGACTTGATAGTCATGGTTACAATGTAAGCCCGATTTACTGGGAGGGGCTTGCTTGGAGGTATGATGTTTATGTCCATAGTCACTCCTTAAGGTGGACGTATCTACTCTCTTAATTATTTATCATGGCATTATCTTAGCAGGTATAATAAGTCAAATTTTTGCTATACTATATTTTTAGCCCCGAAGCTTAAAGGAAGAGAATCGACTTTCAACTTGCTGGTTGCCCATCTTCTCTGCAAACTTGTTAGTTTTTTATAATATTTTTAGAATGATGAATTCTAGCGTCATGGTTTTTGTCTTAGAAACTATAAACTGAAGATTTTGTCTATGGCTCTTTACAAGCTATGCCCTCTAAGGCTAACTTGAAATTTTAAAAAAGTGAGCGCGAGGGGAAAAATGAGCAAAAATTTTCTTACTATTTTAGATCTGCCCATGAGAGTTGCCCGTGACCTTGTTTTAAGGGCCAAGGAGATAAAGGACAGAGCTTATCAAAGTGATATTTTAAAAGGGAAAACAATTATCCTGATTTTTGAAAAGGCCTCTACCAGAACCAGAATTTCTTTTGAGGTCGCGATTCAGCATTTAGGTGGCAAGTCTGTTTTCATGACTCCTAATGAATCTCAGTTAGGTAGAAATGAACCTTTAAAAGATACAGCCCGGGTCTTATCCAGATATGCACAGGGCCTGGTAGTCAGGACTTTTGCCCAGGAGAATCTCGAAGAACTGGTCATGTTTGGGCAGGTTCCGGTGATAAATGCTTTGACCGATAAGTTTCATCCTTGTCAGGTGATGAGCGATTTGCTGACCATATATGAGCGGACTCCAGACTTTTCACAGCTTAAAATAGCCTGGGTGGGTGATGGCAATAACATGGCTCACTCCTGGATTAATGCAGCCGTCTATTTCCCTTTTCAGCTTAATATGGCTGTGCCCAAAGGATATGAGCCTGATATTGATGTGCTTGAGCGAGCCTTGCAAGCAGGAGCAAAAATTTATCTGACACATGACCCCAAGGAGGCGGTTGCCGGTGTTCATTATGTCAATACCGATGTTTGGGCGTCAATGGGACAGGAAGACGAGCATGGTCAGCGCAAAAACGCATTTAATGGTTTTCAGGTAAACAGCGAACTTCTGACATTGGCCGATCCTGATGTTAAGGTACTCCACTGTTTGCCTGCGCACAGGGGAGAAGAGATTACTGACGAGGTGATAGAAGGGCCATGGTCTGTTGTCTGGGATCAGGCAGAGAACAGGTTGCATATGCAAAAGGCTATCCTGGAATGGATTTATAGCCAGGATTAAGGTAAAAGGGTAAAAACGTTAAAAGCTAAATAACTCAACTTTCTCGTATGTTTACATCACCTGTTTTCAAATTTAAGAGATAAAGAAATAAGAATTTAGGCGTGACAGACCGTTCAACTTTCTGGTGCATCAAGACACCGTAACTCAGCTTTTGGTC
>NZ_JAGUQP010000006.1:0-40860 GCF_018704065.1 Desulfovulcanus ferrireducens
ACATGAACAAAATGAACAACGAAACAAATCGCCTAACTTATTGCCTTTATTGAAATATTTTTAACCGGACACTAGTGATTAAATATTTACATAAATACAATCTATATTTATTGATTTATAAAATTTTTACATTAATAAACATTCGATTAGTATTAATTATAGTTCAAACTTTTACACTCAATTTCTCAAATTTTAACATATAACATCTTGATATATAAAATCATTTTTATAATATATATTTTTTGTTTTTTTATACAAAAATCTTAAAAAGATTTCTTCCATCATTAGCCTTCTAAAAAACACCTCAAAAAAACTTTTTCTTAAATCTTTACATCAGAGCACCCCCTTCTGTCTTCGTCTCTCATAACCTTCTCTCTAAAAAAATACCAAAAAAAGTTATTACCTGGAGTTTGTGTCAAACTTTGCAAAGTCTACCTACTTTTGACTTTCTCTCTCTAACATCTAAAGTCCGTATCATCGCAAAATCGTTTTCTTGGGGAGGTATCATTGAATTCTTTTTTTAATCTGCCTTTTTGTGGCCTGGGTCTAAACTTAGACCCTCTTTTAGAACGAAGCCAAACCTTAAAACTAACACCTATCCATGGGAAAAGACAAACAGTTTGGTTTCAGAACATTCCCATGACCGCAGGTATTGACCTGCTCATTTATCTTAACCGTGAAACAAGAGGCAGTTAAAAACCTTTAAACCATGAGGAGGGATTATGAAACTAGGTCGTAGAGAGTTTATAAAACTTTCAGCAGCGGCCACTACGGCAACCGCATTCGGTGGTTTAGGTTTTAATCTAAAACCTACTGCTGCCAGAGCCCAACTATTAAAACTTAGATGGGCCAAAGAAAGCACTTCCATTTGCTGTTATTGCGCCGTGGGCTGTGGACTTATTGTCCACTCTGCCAAAGAAGGTCCCGGACGAATTATTAATGTCGAAGGCGATCCGGACCATCCCATCAACGAAGGTGCCCTTTGTGCCAAAGGCGCTTCCATTTACCAGCTTGCAGAGAATGAAAACCGTTTAACCAAAGTCTTATACCGAGCTCCCGGCAGTGAACACTGGGAAGAAAAATCCTGGGACTGGGCATTGGATCGCATTGCCCGCAAAATTAAAGAAACCAGGGATCAAACCTTTGTTCGCTATAATTCCAAAGGACAAGAAGTAAACCGCTGCGAGGGTCTTGCCTCTGTAGGTTCAGCAGCCTTAGACAATGAAGAATGCTGGATCTACCAGGCCATGATTCGCGCCTTGGGTGTCACCTATATAGAACATCAGGCACGTATCTGTCATAGTTCTACAGTAGCGGCTCTTGCAGAGTCATTTGGACGCGGTGCAATGACCAATCACTGGATCGACATAAAAAACAGTGATTGCATCCTGGTTATGGGCAGTAATGCCGCTGAAAATCATCCCATTTCTTTTAAATGGGTCATGAGGGCCAAAGACAAAGGAGCCAAACTCATTCACGTTGATCCCCGCTTCACCAGGACTTCCAGCAAAGTAGATATCTATGCCCCTCTCCGTTCCGGGACAGACATCGCCTTTTTAGGCGGCATGATCAAATATATACTGGATAACGACCTTTATTTTAAAGAGTATGTGGTCAACTATACCAACGCGTCTTTTATTGTGAACCAAAAGTATAAATTTAAAGATGGTCTCTTTGCCGGATTTGATCCTAAAACCGGCAAATACGACAAGTCCTACTGGGCTTTTGAACTGGATAGAAACGGCAACCCCAAAAAAGACCATCGCCTCAGACACAGCCGCTGTGTATTCCAGCTCTTAAGGAAGCACTATAAACGATACACTCTGGATCGTGTATCAGAGATTACAGGAACGCCCAAAGAAAAACTTATCGAGATTTACAAAACTTATACAGCTACAGGTAAACCAGATAAGTCCGGAACCATCATGTATGCCATGGGCTGGACCCAGCATACAGTGGGTGTGCAAAATATCCGTGCCATGGCCATGATACAGCTCCTCCTGGGCAATATTGGTGTTGCCGGTGGCGGAATTAATGCACTGCGTGGGGAGTCAAATGTCCAAGGCTCTACTGATCATTGTCTGCTTTATCATATTTTGCCTGGCTATCTGAAAACGCCCAAGGCGTCTCAACCAACATTGGATGCGTACAATAAAAAATATACACCAGAGAGCAATGATCCGAAGAGTGCCAATTGGTGGCAAAATTATCCCAAATACTCGGCCAGTCTGCTCAAGGCTATGTATATGGACGCAGATATCCACGAGGCTTATCACTGGCTGCCTAAATTGGATGATGGGCAAAATGCTTCCTTTCTGGTCCTCTTCGATGAAATGCTAAAAGGCAAATTCAAAGGCTTTTTTGCATGGGGGCAAAATCCGGCCAATGGATTAGCCAACTCCAATAAAGCCCGTAAGGCATTAAGCCAATTGGACTGGATGGTTGTGGTCAATATCTTTGACAACGAGACCGCGTCCTTCTGGAAAGGACCGGGCATGGACCCCAAAAAAGTGAAGACAGAAGTCTTTTTCTTGCCCTGTGCGGTTTCCGTGGAAAAAGAAGGCTCTATCACCAATTCGGGCCGCTGGATGCAATGGCGCTACGCTGCAGCCAAACCGCTTGGTGACTCCAAGCCCGATGGAGATATCATTTGCGAACTGTTTGAGAGGGTAAAACACCTGTACCAGACCGAGGGAGGAGCTTATCCTGAACCTATTGTCAATTTGAGCTCGGAAAAATGGGGCAATAAAAAGAGCGTATACGACCCACATGCAGTGGCCAAAATAGTCAATGGCTACTTCCTCAAGGATGTGACAATTAAAGGCAAAACCTTCAAAGCCGGCACATTAGTGCCAAGTTTTGCCTACCTTCAAGCGGATGGTTCAACCTGTTCCGGCAACTGGCTATACTGCGGCTCATACACAGAAAAAGGTAACATGGCCGCCCGACGCGATAAAACCCAAACACCTGAACAGGCCAAAATCGGTCTTTTCCCCAACTGGTCATGGTGCTGGCCAGTCAACCGCAGAATCCTGTACAATAGAGCTTCAGTTGATCTTAAAGGACGTCCCTATGCACCACAAAAACCTGTCATTGCCTGGAATGGCCAGAAATGGGTTGGCGATGTACCTGACGGAGGATGGAAGCCAGGAACCAAGTACGCATTTATCATGCGCAAACATGGCCACGGCCAAATCTTTGGCCCTGGCAGGGTAGATGGTCCATTCCCGGAACATTACGAACCTCTGGAGTGCCCAATTAAGTCACATTCCCTGTCCAATGTACTGTACAACCCCACAGCCCTTAAGTTTGACGGTGAAATGGAGAAAAGGACATCTTGTGACCCAAGATACCCCTTTGTGTGCACCACCTATCGGCTCACTGAACACTGGCAAACTGGCGTTATGACTAGATGGCAGCCCTGGCTTTTGGAGGCGGAACCTCAACTCTTTGTAGAAATAAGTCCTGAATTGGCAAAACTACAGGGAATTAAAAACGGAGAAAAAATCATTGTGGAAAATGATAGAGGTCAGCTTGAAGCAGTAGCCATGGTTACCTCAAGAATGAGGCCATTTAAGATCATGGGACAAACAATACATCAGGTTGGACTGCCCTGGCACTATGGTTGGATCTATCCAAAAGATGGTGGAGATGCGGCCAACATCCTCACTCCCTCAGTAGGCGATCCAAACACTGGCATCCCGGAAACCAAGGCCTTTATGGTCAACGTACGCAAAAAATAAGGAGGTAGCTTATGGACGGAAAAACCTTTTTTATAGATCTCACTCGTTGTACTGCCTGCCGGGGATGCCAGATTGCCTGTAAGCAATGGCATAAATTGCCGGCAGAAAAGACATACAATTGGGGTTCACATCAGAACCCCAAAGACTTGTCCTACATCACATATAAATTGGTGCGCATGAAAGAGGTTGTCGAAAAAGGAGAGATTAAAGACTGGCTCTTCTTTCCTGAACAATGCCGCCACTGTGTCGAACCACCCTGTAAAATGACTGCTGACATGTATGATGAGCAGGCTATTTTGCAGGATGAGCTGACCGGTGCAGTAATATTTACTGAACGTACCAAAAAAATGGATATTGAGGAAATACGTGGGGCCTGCCCCTATGACATCCCAAGACAGGATGAAAACTCCAAGATCATGTCCAAGTGCGATATGTGTCTGGACAGGGTACACAACGGACTCTTGCCCGCTTGCGTGCAAACCTGTCCTACCGGGGCCATGAATTTTGGCGACCGGGAAGAAATGCTTGCTCTGGCTAAAAAAAGACTGAACAAGGTCAAAAAATACTATCCCGATGCTATACTAGGCGATCCGGAGTCTGTACGAGTCATCTACCTCTTTCAGACCAAACCGGCAAACTACCATGAATTCGCTGTAGCTGGTTTGTCCTTGCCACCGGTTATGAGCCGAAAACAAGCGCTGGCGAAACTCTTTCGCCCGTTTAAAAACATGCGTGGCTAGGTAACTGGATTTATATCCTCCTCCAGGGTCAGAGTTTCTGACCCAACCTGCCATTAAAGAGGCGCCTTAAGTGGCGCCTCTTTTTTTTGTTTATCAACAGAGTCTACAGATATTCCTTAAAAAATTGCAAAGAAAAAAGGCAAGTTCATAACATAGAGCCGTAAAAAATAATTTGCCAACGACAAGCCTTACTGTTAGGGATTTTAATATAGGTAGAAATTTCCTCAACAATTAAGAGGATAATCCAAAACACTGGTATCAGCTCCAACAAAGGCTTGCCAGGATGTGAATTTATCTGTGGGAGGTAGTCATTTGCATCTAGAAAAAAAAATTATCCAGACCCAAAAAATATTCGAACAGGTCTATGCCAGGTTCGCCACTGATAAAATAGCGGTAGCCTGGACAGGAGGCAAAGACTCTACCACAGTACTCTGGCTGTGGAAAAATTTTCTAAGAAAAAAAGGATATAGGGCGAACCCCAAGGCCTTAAACCTAGATACAGGGCTAAAATTTCCTGAAATCATAAAATTTAGAGATCAACTTCAGGCCAACTGGAAGATTGACCTTATAATTGCCCGGCCCGAAGTGACCTTGGAAACCTACCCCATTGCCCAAAACAAGGTTGCCTGCTGTCGAGATTTAAAAATAATTCCTCTGCAAAAAGCGGTTAGAGCTCATGGTTTGACCGCCTTACTCACAGGACTTCGGTTTGATGAACACCCATCAAGAGAAAAAAGAGACTATTTTGAACAAAGAAAGGACCCTGAATATATGCAGGTCAACCCTATCCTGCATTGGCGCGAAATGGATATCTGGTCATATATCATGCAGGAAAATCTTCCTTATTGCTTTCTGTATGAGCAGGGATATCGATCCTTGGGTTGTAAGCCCTGTACCCATCTTCCAGAAGGTGAAGGAGAAAGATCGGGCAGGGACAAGGAAAAAGAAGACCAACTTTCTATACTAAACAGTCTGGGGTATTTTTAAGACTGAGTAGTACCAGATGCTCATGCAAAAACCTGGGTTTTTGCATGAAATTTTGAATGTTGGGTTTTGAATGTTGAATTATCTTAACCGGTTGTGTTTGTCATGTTTTTATTAGAATCTGTGGCCAAATCCCATTTTGACTACCAGATTAGAAATCCTGGTTTCTTGAATGCATTGCAAAGGACTGGGTAAGCCATTTTGAGCTTAGCTTGCGGATAAGCAGAGCATAGGGGGACAAAGCTAAATACCTGGGACTCTTTGCCATAACTATCTATAGTTTAAATTGAGCGGTTTTTTGCAGCTCAAACTTCAAGATTGCTTCGCTACACTTTGTTCCACTCGCAATGACAGGAGCGAGATTGTCATTGCGAGGGCAGCGAAACTGTCCGTGGCAATCTCACCCATTGAGCGAAAATCACTCAACTTGGGTATAATTAAAAGATTATTCGTTTATCAAAAATAACCCATTATGCTCTGCCCGCAAGCAAACTTTTTACCCCGTTGAATCCAGCGAAGCGGGGCTGGCTTTTGCCAGTATTCAACTGGGGTAGATGGATCCAGGCATTTGCACCAGTTTGAAAGAAATCAGGATTGAAAAAGTTATGAGAAATTGTCCCCTAAATCCGTGAAAATTGACTCAATAACGATTCCTGTAACAATCCGGGGTCTTTGGAAAACAGCGAAAACTGTCTGACCGAGTTAGGCAGCCTTAATTAAAATCTTTTTAAATCGTTAGCTCCAAAATTTGCTTAAAAACCTGAAAATATAATACCCCATAAATCCAACGAATCGTGTTAAAATTTTAATTTAGGCTGCCTTCGAGGGAGTTTTTTCGCCTGTTTGACAAAAGTTCCGGATTGCTAATTGTCAATAAACAAAATTTACTCACTTTCACGGATCCAGGTTGTCCTCTTAAGTAAGGTTTGACCGTAGACTCATTAATATCTACAATTTCGACTTGTTACAATTGCATTTAATTTTCCCTTTTATCAAACACACGCTTTGTTTTGCGCTCTGACCTTGGCAAAGACTTATAGGGCAGCAACTCTACCCCAACACTGACCATCAGCTGCCCTTTTATTCTTTGTTGCACATCTTTAACAAGCTTAACATCTAAACTACTGTCTATGCCTTCAGCTCGTTCCACTTTAATCATCATATAATCTCTGCCATCATTCTTTCTTTCCAGTATGATCTGATACTCGCTGCCCAACCCTTTAATCTCTGATAGAATATGGTCTATTTGAGCGGGATAAATGTTTACCCCCCTGAAGATAATCATGTCGTCTGACCGGCCCAATATCCGATCATGCCTGGGCATAATACAACCACAGGGGCAGTCTCCACTCAACAACCTTGTCAAGTCTCTGGTACGATAACGAATAAGTGGCACCGCCTCCTTACGCAAGGTGGTCACCACCATCTCGCCTGTCTCTCCTTCAGGAACTGGCTCCAGTGTCTCGGGATCAATGATCTCGATAATGTAATAATCGGCCCAGTAATGAATACCATTATGGCAGACACATTCCAGTCCTGTGCCCGGGCCATACAACTCTGTCATGCCAGGAATATCAAACATATGCTCAAGTCCAAGTAATTCCTGGATACGTTTTCTCATGGCATCGCTAGAACGCTCAGAGCCAAAGATCATTTTCTTCAGACTAATCTTGTCTTTTATCCCTCGCCTGTTCACCTCCTCTGCCAAAAGAAGTCCCATTGATGCAGTGCAGCAAATAACAGTGCTTTGAAAATCGATCAGAAACTGGCATTGCAAATCCAGGTTGCCAGGCCCAACTGGCAAAGCCAGGGCTCCAAATCTTTCACAGGCAGCCTGAAAACCTGCTCCAGCTGTCCAAACGCCATAGCCTACAGCTATCTGCACTCTGTCTTCAGGGCTGAGCTCAGCCATTTCAAAACAACGCGCAAAAAAATGAGTCCAGTCATCTATATCTTTTTTTGTATAACAAAGCACCTTCCTCTTGCCAGTAGTACCAGACGAAGCATGAATACGCACTACATCCTTTAACGGCACAGCAAGAAGTGGGAAGGGATAGCCATCCTGAAGGTCTTTGGCTGTTGTAAAGGGAAGTTTTTGTAGATCAGCTAAACTTTGTATATCTTCCGGACGAACTCCAGCCTCGTCCATTTTTTTTCTGTAATCTTTTGAACCTTGATAAGCATGCTGGACTGTCCATTTTAATCCCTGAAGCTGCAGTTCTTTCAATTCCTCAATAGATTTAATCTCTGGCATAAAAGTCCTGGTCATAAACCTTACTCCATTCTTGAATTTACTAAATCAACTTTAGTGATAATCTAACATACTCCTAAATTGTGTTTTTTTGCAGTTCAAACTTTGAGATTGCTTCGCTACACTTTGTTTCGCTCGCAATGACAGGGACGAGATTGTCATTGCGAGGGCTGTGAAGCTGCCCGTGGCAATCTCACCCATTGGGTGAAACTCACTGGCTCAAATATACTTTTATTCCAATTTGTTTAACGTAAAACTCAATTAAAAATCGTCAAATTTAACATGCTGTAATTTCCTATCGTATAGCTCTGTCTGCATGCGACGCGCAGGCAGGAAGGCTTGTTTGTTGCACTACAAACGGCCTTGTTAGCATTGAAGCAAACATGCCTGGAAAAGCACCCCCCAAAAGTCGAGTCATTGAGTTCTTCACCCATTCACCCAACCAGGCAACAGGGTCACGATTTCAGGAAAAATTATAAGAAGGATGATGCACAAAATACAAGGCAACAAGAAAATGCTTGCGCTTTTATAAATAATACTCAGGTCAATTTCAGGCGCAAGGGCCTTGACTACATAGATGTTCACACCAACTGGCGGCGTTATGGCCCCCATGGTGGTAACCATGGTCAAAAGTATGGAATACCAGACAGGGTCAAAACCAAGCTTTACCCCTAAGGGGAAAAAGATAGGAATAGTTAAGACCAGAAAACCTAAAGAATCTATAAAACAACCGCCTATGAGATAAATAAGCAGCACAAAAGTCAAAATAATATATGGCGAGACAGGCAGGGAAGCTGCAAACTCTGCTACTGCAAAAGGCAACCTGGTGATGGCCAAGAAACGCCCAAAAATAATCGCTCCAGTGATCAGGAAAAAGACCATACTGGAAATCTTGACTGTTTCGACAATGGAATGAACAAATCCCTTCCAGGACAGGCTACGCGTGGCAAGTGCTAAAACCAGGGTAAAAAATACACCAACTGCACCTGCTTCCGTCGGAGTAAACAGGCCTGCATACAACCCACCAATGACTATAGTAAAAATAACCACGGCCTCAATAACACCGGCCAATGATTTTATTCTTTCTTTCCAGGAGGCTTTAGGCCCGGCCGGACCCAATTCAGGATTAAGACGGCAGATAAGAAAAATTGTAAGGACAAATAAGCATCCCAGAAGTAAAGCAGGCAACACGCCACCAAGAAAAAGCTTGATTATTGACTGTTCCGTCTGAAGGCCAATAATAATTAAAACTACGCTAGGCGGCATCAGTGTCCCTAATGTGCCACCAGTTACTATTGTCCCACTGCTAAGCCTTGTATCATAATTATATTTACTCATTTGAGGCAGGGCTACTGTCCCCATGGTGGCTGCTGTAGCTGTGTTGGAGCCACAGATAGCTGCGAATAATTCATCTGCGCCTATGGTGGCAATTGCCAGACCTCCGGGCCAGTGGCCAAACCATTTATAAGCCGCATTATACAATCTTTCCGCAATGCCCGAATTAAAAGCCAGGTAACCTAGAAAAATAAAAAGAGGAATCACTGTAAGGCCATAACTGGAAAATGTAGACCAGATTTCTGATCCTACCATGGTAATGGCAGCCTTTAAGGAGATCACGTACCAGAATCCGCAAAATCCCACCACAGCCATGGCAAATCCAACTGGCATGGCCAGAAAAAAAAGTGCCACTAAAAGAAAAGCTATTCCGATAATACCTATTAGCGTCAGGTCCATAATTAAATTTTGAGTTTTAAGTTCCGGGTTGTGAATGGTGGACAGGAGCAAACAGCTACATCCCTACTTCCCTGTATTCTTGAGTCCAACTTTGCCGGTCTGACTTCGGCAATGTTTAACAGGAAACGTCTCAATATTTCCCTGTTTCTTCGTTTCTCCGTTTGAGTATGGATTTCAAAAAATCAACCAGAAAAACAAGAGAAAGAACAAAACAACCTAATGCCACCCCATAGGTAAATGGATAATAAATAATCCGTAAAGTCTCGGAAAGCTCACCGGTCTGCCGCAGGGTGGCAGCATACCCGGCAATCTGCCAGGCAACAAAGCCAAAAAAAATCATACAGATAAAATAATTTATCGTATTCAAAAAATTGCGCATTCTTTTGGGGAATCTGAGAACAAATACATCAACTGCGATATGACCACGCCTTACCTGAGTGTAACCAAGGGCAAAAGCTGTCAGTACAGCGCTCAGATAGCCCATTAGCTCAAAAGTGCCTGGAATGGGCCTGCCAAAGATACGCAAAAAAACATTGGAACATGTCAAAATGGTTATAGCTAGTAAAAGACAACCTGATATCGCCAATAAAACTATGTTTAAACAGCAGATTACCCTGTCAAGAATTGAATTTATTGATTTCATGGTATTTTCAAAGGGGCGAACCTATGTGTTCGCCCCACTTTTTGCAGGTATACCTTTACGTTGTACTTTACTCGTATTTTTTAATCATGCTCTTTATGTCTTCAACAATTTGAGCGGCAGGAAGACCTTTTGCTGTCATATCCTTGACCCACTGATCTACAATTGGGTCCAGAAGCTTATCCCATCTGGCTTTTTCTTCCTTGCTAAGCTTGATAACTTCAACTCCCTGTGTCTTTTGTGACCATTCAAGAGCTTCAGCTACATGGTTATCCATATAAGTACCGGTCCATATACATTGCTCTCTACCTAAGTCTTCCATGACTTTTTGCACATCTTTTGGCAGTCTGTTCCAGGAATCCATATTCATAACAACAGCAAAAGGATATACAGCAGTGTTGGTGATTGTCACATACTTACAAAGTTCGGCGAACTTAAAATCTTTCAGTACTTCAAGAGAAGAAAATAAACCCTTGACCACGCCTTTTTGCAAGGCTTCCGGGGTCTCAGGCATGGGCATTCCCACGCGGTTTGCCCCCCACGCTTTCAATATCTGGGCTGCTCCGCCGGAGGCACGCAAGGGAACGCCTTTTATATCCTCTAAAGTTCTGATGGGAATTTTAGACATAATGTTAGACGGTGCGGTAGTAAACATGGTCAGCACCTTTACTTTGGCAAAAGACCTCGGAGTATATTTTTTATATAACTCCCATAAAACAAGACTTGCTACCGTGGAGTTGGGAAGACCCAGAGGCAGAGAAATAGCATTAGTGATAGGGAAACGTCCTGGCTGATAGGCCATACAAAGACAACCAATATCTGCTGTACCTGCAATAACCCCGTCCATCATGCCCTTGGCCTTGAGCAAGGTGCCGCCAGGATATGTCTGTATAAGAACTTTGCCTTTAGTGCGTTCTTCAACCTTTCTTTTCCACTCCTCCATCTGAACACAAGGAAAAGTAGGAGCTGGTGGAAAATTAGCATAGTTCAAGACAATTGGGCCACCGGCCATGACAGGTACAGGCATGTAAAAACAAAACATTGACAGGAAAAAAAACAAGCCCAATACAAAAGACCCTAGTTTTCTGCTCACTTATCCTACCTCCTAATTAAATCTAGACAAAGCACTGCTGAATTTGTGATCTCAATAGTTTAGCCTTATTTAAAATCAGCAGTCAATACGTAAAAAGACAAGAAAGAGGATAACCTTATAAAATTCTAACCTAAAGGCTATGAATAGCATAGTCTGGATTAGAAAAATATATGTTGGCGCGACTGTAAAAAATCTACAGTGTATCGGAGAGGGAAGTTAGAGGTAAAGGTCAAGCATTTGGAGGGTTGAGTTTTTTAAATACTATAAGCAACATATACAATTTGCTCTATTTCTCAATCCTAAATGCCTAAATAACCATGAGGACAGAGCAGGCTAATTCAGGGAAGAAGCAAAACTTTCTTCCCTATCTACTCAAACAGCTTGTTAATCAGTTACACTTTTGCAGGCACTGACGCCCAACCATATGACCACCAGTTGTGCAGACCATATTCCGACCGCTATTTTTGGCTAAATACAGCGCCTCGTCAGCCCGATTAATGAACACGTCAGCTGGTGTGAACGGATCTGGCTTTAAAGACGCAACCCCGATGCTGGCGGTAACATTAAACTTTTTACCCTGAAATGAAAAAATTATTTTCTGAATATTCTGACGAACTCTCTGAGCCAGAAGCCAAGCATCTTCTTCACTAGTCTCAGGCAAAAGTAACACGAATTCTTCGCCCCCATACCGGGCCACAAAATCAGTCTCCCGGACTGTACTTTTCAAAAGCCTGGCAATCCTTTGCAAAACCATATCCCCGGCCAAGTGACCATAAGTATCATTGATCTTCTTAAAATAGTCCAAATCTAACATAAGCAAACTCAAACTATGGCCATGGCGCTGATGTCTCTTCAACTCCAACCTTAGTCTTTTGTCAAAAGATTGACGATTATAAACTCTGGTCAGGCCATCATGATCAGCCTGAATACGCACTTTTTTATATTTTAAGGCATTCCGGATGGCCAATCCCAGATGATTACCCGCACTTTGTAAAATCTGAACCTGATCTCGTCCCAGGTTGGAAGCCTGACTGGTAACCACTGCCAAGGCCCCAAAAGTTTTCTGGCCTATTTTTAAAGGGATCAGAATCAATTGCCATGTTTGCGGCTTCAATAAGCAATCCTCCACTTTGTATGCTAGATAATTGACCTGATAATTTTTTATCATTTTCTGATTAAATCTTTGGCTGGCCTGTAAAAGATATTCAATCCACTTTTGCTCCAATCCTGGAGAAGTAGAGGGCAGGTAGATCTGAGCCTCCAGGTCATTTTCTGCTTGCCAAAACACCCCTAAAAGCGCTTTGGTTTCCAGAACTGCACCAAACTCTTTCCGGGCCATATCTAAAATCTCGGACACATCCAGACTCAAAGTAGCCTTAGCTAAAATACGATTTAAAAATGTCAGTTGTTCATTTTTCCTGGCCAAAAGCTCTCTTTCCAAGGCAATTTCTCTGGCCATATGGTATAGGTCAAGATATAAATTATGTACTTCTGCGACCCTATTCTTGAAATAAGCTAGCTTTTTACTGTTTACAGGGAGATATAAATAGCCCAAAAAATTTTCGGGCGGTGGAAAATCATAAGCATCTAAAGAAGTTCTTTCAGTAACCACCAAGACCACTTGAATACTTAAGTCGCCTCCAAAAATGTCCAAGGTGGAAATATTTTCCCACTTCTCAACGGGTATAAAAAATACTGCCGGATAATTAGGACCTGATTCCTGATTAATTTTTTCCAGTTCCTTTAAGCTAACTATCCGGCAGCCTGATGGACAATTTTCCTCAAACTGCTTTTCAATGTCAGCAGGGATATCTAACAAAAGAAAATAAATATCTTTATTTTCTCGATTCATACTTGCCCTCCTTTTCCTACTCAGATAAAGTAATTCCAGCAATTTACATACCAGGCTGTAAGTGAGTTGCTGCATTTACATTTTCCAAAGCCATTTTAAACGAAGCGAAGAAGAATAAGAAAAAAAAGACGTATCGTTAAGGAAGACATGAGAAAACGCTGCGTATCTTAATCCTGGGACGTAAGTTTTGACTAAACCAAACCCTGGCCCCCTCACTCCAATACTTATACGCATCCTGCCCAGGGCAGAAAGAATTGACTGTTTAAGCAAAGTTATTGTTAGATAAAAAATTATGGAACAAAAAATTTGGGCATCTCTTGACCCCTTTTTTGAAGCCGGACCTATTCTGGGTCGCAAAATAGCCAATAGTTCTTTCTTGAAAGCCCTCTTTAAAGCAGACCCTTTTGATGAATATCACTTTTTTTTGCCCGACCTGAAAACCATTAATCACCTAAAAGATTTTATTCGCCAATCCCTTCCCACATTGACAGGCAAAGTGCGTATTTATCCCCGATTAAAACTCTTAAAGGCCCTGCAAAAGTATAACTATTTTTGCTTTCACTTATCAGACTGCATCAATTATCCAGCAGGGCTCTCCAGGCTGCGCAATAAACTCAGTTCCACTACCTTTCCCATTACTAGTATGATCCACTCCCTAAGCTATCAGCATTACAGCCTTTATTTCTTTCGCCATCTCTGGCCGGGATGCACAGCCCGGGACGCGCTGGTTTGCTCATCAAGTAGTGGCAAAGAGGTTATTCAAAAATATTATAACCATTTACGCACATCCTATAACCTTAGCATCGATTTCAAAGAACCGTCTCTTTTCACCATTCCGCTAGGGATTTTTACGGATGAATTTCTTCCTTTGGACCCTGAAAATAAAAAACTCATCCGTCAGGAACTAGGACTCTCGAAAGAAAAAGTGTCATTGGTCTTTTTAGGCCGCATCTCTCATTATTCCAAAATGGACTTCTTGCCTCTTTTGCGGGCCATACAGGAAGTCTTTACGGCAGGAGTCCAAAAAGAGGAAATAACTCTGATTCTGGCCGGGTGGGTGAATGAGGAAGAAGATTTTCTTGAGCCTCTTAAAAACTTAAGTCAAAATATTGGTCTGACACTAAAAATATTTCCCCGGCCAGATGAAACGCTGAAGAAAAAAATCCTGGCCCAGGGGGATATTTTTGTTTCCCTGGCTGACAACTACCAGGAGACCTTTGGCCTGACTGTTTTAGAGGCCCAGGCCATGGGACTTCCTGTAATTGTCTCTGATTTTGATGGATACAAAGAGCTCGTTCAAGACCAAAAAAGCGGCTTTCTCGTTCCTACCTATGGTCCATCCTCTCAGGACTGGCTCTGCGACCTGGCTCCCCTTATTTTTGATAATCAGTCGCACCTATTAATGGCTCAAAATATAGTGGTCGATCTGCCTGCCCTGGTCAAAAACCTGCTAACCCTGATCCAAAACAAGGAGCTGAGGCTCAAGATGGGTGAGTTTGGGTCTATGTTTGTTCGTCAGCACTTTGATTGGTCTAAAATAATCTTGTCCTACCTGAACCTATGGAAAAATCTGTGGAATCAAAAAATAGAACCAGAGCAAAAAGCAGTACCTCATCCTTTGAACACTCCTTATCCTGAAATATTCTCCCATTATCCCAGCCGAATTTTAAATGAAAATGAACTTGTCAAGTGGAGCAAATTGGGACAACGCATCTATAAAGGGCAAGATTTTCCTGTCATGTATGCCGGGGTTAATGAATTTATCCAGGAAGATTGCTTGCGCATGCTCTTATTTTTGGCCCGAGGCCCCATCAGCATAAAGGAACTGGTGCTTAGACTTTGCGCAGCCAAGGGGTTAAACATTGAGATGGCCAAATATTTGATTTTCTGGAGTCTGAAGCAAGGCCTTTTGGAGTTGATAAACTAAGAAGTAAAGGGTAAGGATTAAGGGGCAGGGGCGCACTTCATACGCCCCAGGGGTAATTTAAGATGGCAAAAAAAAGCAGCGAATTTGAAAAAAATCTGCAAAAATTACAAAAAATAGTCGAGCAATTGGAGCAAGGGGACCTGCCTCTGGAAAAGGGAGTTGATTTATTTAAACAAGGACTTTCCCTGGTTTACTCCTGCCGCCAGCAACTGGAAAAAGCCAAACATGAAGTAAGCGTTTTCATCCAGGAAACAGAACAGGACAAGGAAGAGTGACAAGTAGAGAAATAGGGTAGTAACAATGAACTTTAAAGAAGAACTGAAAGTTTATGCCCAGGAGGTAAACTTCTACCTTTCCCAATGTGTCAAAGGTCAAGGGATTCCGTGCGACCTGGTCAAAGCCATGGAATACAGTCTGCTGGCCGGAGGAAAACGCATCCGCCCGGTCCTTTGCCTGACCTGGGCCAAGATGCTTGGTGTTAATCTCGAACAGGTCTTGCCTTTTGCCTGCGGCATCGAACTCATCCACACATACTCCCTTATCCACGATGACCTGCCAGCCATGGACAACGATGATCTCCGCCGAGGCAAGCCCACTAACCACAAAGTATTTGGTGAAGCTCTGGCAATTCTGGCTGGAGACGGACTTTTAACACATGCCTTTTCCCTGATGCTTTCCGCTCCCCTGCCCTCCCATTTGATTGTCTCAGCAACCCGGGAAATTGCTTGGGCATCCGGACCGGCAGGTATGGTAGGCGGTCAGGTTTTGGATATGCTCTATACCGGGAAAAATTTTCTTGACCTCAAGGAACTTCAAAAAATGCACCGCATGAAAACAGGTGCCCTGATCCAGGGATCCTGTGTCTCCGGGGCTATTCTGGCCAAGTCTGAAGGGGCCGATGAAGATGATGAAAAAATGGCCCGAGAATATGGGCAGGCCATTGGGCTGGCCTTTCAGATCGTTGACGACATTCTGGACATTGTCGGTGATGAGCAAGAACTGGGCAAACCCATTGGCAGCGACCAGGATCAGGGTAAAGTTACCTATCCTGCACTGCTGGGACTTACAAAAAGTCGCGAACTGGCCCAGGAATGCGCTCAAAAAGCCAAAGCCTGTTTAGATAAATACACTGGCCGGGAAAAAGACTTTCTGGCCGAGTTGGCCCAATACATAGTTGACAGGGTTAATTAAGGCGAAGAGACAGAAGGATAAGCCCTCTTACCCTTCTGTCTTTTAAACCTCCTAACCCCTTTAATATTTTTCACGTTTTTGCCTCTTGACCTTCTCCTTGCCTTCCAACATCTTTCGGGTTAGACTAATTATTTTTCTTCAACCTAACTGCAAATAAAAGGTTTTTTACATCATGGCTCAAAGAAAACCACATATCTCTCTTGCTTCAGAACGTCTGATAAAAAGGGTCTTAAAACTCAATTTGGAGCAGTTCCGCTCGTGGCCTGAATCCGTCCAGGAACTGGCATTAAGCCTGGCCGCGGAAATTTTCATTATCCGCTACAACCCCTTTATCAAGCCTGAACTGGTACGCCAAAGTGTCTGGTCCAGGCTGGAGACTGAAAAAAATACCCTTTCTTCAACCTATTATCAGATCATCTCAACCTGTCTGGAGAATTACTGGCGCGAATTTGAGCAAGACCAGGAATTTAAGAACAAGCTCATCAAAAGACTATCCTCTATCCTGCCTTCTGAAAACATTGGCCTGGCTCCCAACATAATTGCCGAATGTTCGACTGATGCCACTGATCTACGCATGGAACTGCCTTTAATGGTCCTTTTCCCGGAGACTACAGAACAGATACAGGAAATTACACGGCTTGCCAATGAAATGAATTTCGCCCTCATTCCCCGTGGGGGTGGTTCAGGTTTGACCGGAGGCGCTATTCCAGGGGCCCAGCGTTCTGTGATCTTAAGCACGAGCATGATGAAAAAAATCCTTTCCATCGATGAAAAGGATATGGTTTTATGCGCTCAAACCGGGGTCATTACCTTAGATGCCATCAAGGCCGCAGATGAAAAGGGACTGCTTTTTACTGTTGATCCTGCATCCAAAGCTGCTTCCTCTCTGGGCGGAAATGTCTCGGAAAATGCAGGAGGACCATTCGCCTTTGAATATGGCACAACCCTGGACAATATCTTAAGCTACAAGATGGTCATGCCCACCGGGGAACTCATTGAGGTAAGGCGTAAAAACCATCCTCGGCACAAAATTCTGCCCGATGAGACAGCTGTCTTTGAAATTTACAACGCCCAAGGTAAATTAAAAGAAGTAATCACACTAAAGGGCTCAGAAATCAGAACCCCTGGTCTGGGAAAAGACGTAACCAATAAATATTTAGGTGGGTTGCCTGGCATTCAAAAGGAAGGAGTGGACGGGGTCATTACTGAAGTCTGTTTTACCTTGCACCCGAAAATGTCTCTATCCAAAGTCCTGTGTCTGGAGTTTTTTGGCAAATCCATGCGCAACGCCATGCACGTCATCAAGGATGTAGTTGCGTTTCGTGACGAGATCAGACGAAATGGCGACCTGGTAAAGATTTCAGCCTTAGAAGAGTTCGGGACCAAATATGTCCAGGCCATTGATTACAAGACAAAATCCACCAGGTACGAAGGCCACCCCATTTCAGTGCTCATTCTACAACTGGATTCTAATGATGCCCAAGCCCTGGATGAGGCTGTGCAGAGAATAGTGGATATTGCCACCCCTTATGAGGGAGTGGATATCTTTGTGGCCAGAGATGAAAAAGAAGCCGAACACTTCTGGGAAGACAGGCATAAACTTTCGGCCATTACCAAACGCACCAGCGGATTTAAAATCAATGAAGATGTAGTCATTCCCCTGGAAGTAGTCCCTGAATTTTCTGATTTTATTGAAAATTTAAATCTTTACTATCTGGCTCTGGCCTACCGTAAGGCCCTGTTGAAAGTAAACAATCTCAAAGGGGTGGATATCGATGATGAGTTCATTCACATGGAACTGGATGTAACCTCGGATATCCTCAAAGGCAGGTTAACCAAAGATGAATTGCCGGAACAGGAACTGGAACTACAGATAAGATTCTTCTTCCAGGATCTAAAATCCAGATATCCTAAACTCCAGAATGAATTAGAAGACATTTTAGAAAACCTCTTCCTGACCCGAATAATTATTGCCAATCACATGCATGCCGGTGATGGCAATTGCCATGTAAATATTCCTGTAAATTCCAATGACCGCGAAATGCTCCACCTGGCCGAAGAAGCCGCGTCCAAAGTATTTTCTGAGGTTTTACGTATGGGAGGCCAAATTTCAGGAGAACATGGCATTGGTGTGACCAAAATAGGCTACCTGGCCGAAGAGAAAATCAAGGCCCTACGGGAATATAAAAGGATTGTTGATCCAAATAATATTTTCAATCCCAATAAACTGACCCAGAAAGAAATTCCTGTTGAACCATATACCTTTTCTTTCAATCAACTTATTGAAGATATCAAAAAAACTGCCATTTCGGAAAAAGAAAAGATAATTAACTTACTAAAAGATATTCAAACTTGTTCAAGGTGTGGAAAATGTAAACAGGTCTGCCCGATGTTTCTGCCGCAAAAAAGACTTTTGTTCCACCCTCGCAACAAAAATATCACCCTGGGGGCATTAATTGAGGCCATTTATTACTCCCAACTCTTGACCGGTGAACCTGACCCTGAACTTTTGGAACACTTACGCAAAATAATGGAGCACTGTACTGCCTGTGGCAAATGCACCTATGTCTGCCCGGTAAAAATTAATAATGCACAGGTTGCCCTGGAATCACGCTCCTTTTTGGACTCCAAAAATGCCAGTGGCCATCCTTTAAAAAAGAAAATACTTCACTTTCTAAGCCAGGATCCCCAGCATTTGTTACCCAAAGCAGCCAAGGCTGCCAGCATTGGGCAACAAATTCAAAACAAAGTGGTTGGCTTTATCCCTGCTTCCTGGCGGCAGAAACTGGACAACCCTCTATTTCGAGGCAAAGGCCCGACAACCGAATATAAGAATCTAGCCGAAGCTCTTCATTTGGAGCAGGGTTCTGTTTTTGTCCCGGACCAAACACGAGTTACACAGGCTGTAATCTACTTTCCTGGCTGTGGGGCTGGCCTTTTTTACCGCTCCATTGGCCTGTCCGCGCTCTACCTTTTACTCAAATCCAATACCGCGGTTATACTGCCACCGGTCCATCTCTGTTGTGGCTATCCATTATTGGCTTCTGGTTGTACAGAGTCTTATCACAAGATAGCCCAGGAGAACAAAAAAATTCTTCAAGAGATGGTGTTAAAAAACTATTCCAGGGGCATTGTTCCTAGCCATATTCTTACATCCTGTGGAACCTGCCGGGAAGGAATCAAAGAATACGACTTGAGTAGCCCTTCTTCATCCTTGGTTCAGATGGACGTGGTCCAGTATCTCTTGCAAAACCTGTCCATAAAGCCAGAAAACAGTCCGCAGACACTCATTTATCATCCAAGCTGTCACGCCGAGTGGTCAGGGACAAATCTAGCCAAGGCCGGGCAAATCTACGCCCTAAACCTGGGCGAATTCCTGAACAGCCAAGTTCGAATTAATCCCGGGTGCTGTGGTGAGAGTGGTATGGGAGCCCTGACCTCCCCTGAAATATATAACCGCATAAGAGACCAAAAAATTGAGCGTCTACGCGAAGTTTTACCCTCTTACTCCCAGAAGTTACCCATTTTAGTTGGCTGTCCTTCATGTAAAATCGGCATCAAAAGAAGCCTCATGGAGTTAAAAGATAAGCATAGGGTTTTGCATACAGTCGAATTTCTGGCTGAACAAGTAGGTGGGCCAAAATGGAAGACAGAGTTTTTAAAGGCTCTCAAAAAAGGAAAAGTAAAAGATAACCAGAGAGTTATAAAATTGTAGGAAGTTGGGAAGCTAAGAAGCTGGGAAGATGGGAAGTTATGAAATCAGGACACTTTATACTTCATTTACCACCGTGTTCTCCAAACTTCTTATCTTCTCAATTTCTCATCTTCCTTCCTCTAAAAAAATCATGCGCTATCTGGGTATTGATTTTGGAATAAAACGCGTCGGCTTGGCCATATCCGATCCTGAGGGACGTATGGCCTTTCCCCTGACCACCATTATCAGAACTACGCGTGATGAATTTTTTTCCCGGTTAATGCAACTAATTCGTGAAAAAAATATAGAAGCTATTGTCGTGGGCCTGCCCATAGGTCTTGATGGCCAGGAAACCTTGACAACCAGGCAGGTGCATAATTTTATTGCCAGCCTTAAACGACGCACCGCCATACCCATTCACACGGTCAATGAAGCCCTGACTTCCTATGAAGCTGAAAGTCGGCTAAAAAGACAAGGAATCAAAGGGAAAAAACGCAAAAAATATCTGGATGAGTTATCAGCAGTGCTGATTTTGGAATCATTTCTGAACAGGGCTTCACAGGGTTAATAAGTTATGATGTGGTGAACTTGAGAAGCATGGTTTTAAAACGATATGAACAAATTACGCTTGGTTCTTCTCTTTTGCCTGTTCCTGTCTGTAATTTTCCTTTCCACACTAATCTATGTATACCGGTCATGGACCCAGCCTCAGGCTGGATACGGCCCAGATAAGATTGTACACATAAAGCCCGGTCAATCTCTAAAAGAAGTTGCCGCCCTCCTTTATAACCAAAAAATCATTAAGCATCCACAAATTTTTATTCTTGGGGCCAAGTTGAACGGTGAGGCCCACAAGATCCAGGCCGGCCAGTTTAAACTCAGTCCTTCCTGGTCCTTAGCCAAAATTCTGGACCAGTTAACCAAAGGTTCTGAAGTGTTATATCCTCTTAGAATTCCGGAGGGTTTAACCTGGTGGCAAATTGGAAGATTAGTGGAAAAAAATGGTTTCTGTTCCTTTGACGAATTTGCCCGAAGTATTACAGAGCGCTCTTTTCTTGACCGTATGTCCATTCATGCGCCTTCGGCAGAAGGTTTTTTATTTCCGGAAACCTATTTTTTATCCAAATCCAAAAACTACAGCGGGCAAGAAATTGTTGGTATATTTATTCAAGAATTCTGGCAAAAGACCAGGGACCTGTGGACAGGCTTATCTTTTAATCAAATATATCAAAAGTTAATCCTGGCCTCGTTGGTAGAAAAAGAAACAGCACGGCCAGAAGAAAGAAAACGCATAGCCGGTGTTTTTTTTAATAGACTTAAGAAGGGAATGCTTTTACAGTGTGATCCTACCGTAATCTACGGGTTAGGGCCAAAATTTGATGGCAACCTGACTAAAAAGCACCTTCAAGATAAACAAAATGCATACAACACTTATACCCATAAAGGCCTGCCTCCTGGCCCAATCTGTTCGCCAGGCCTTGCATCCATAAAAGCGGCATTGAACCCGGAAAAACATAACTATCTCTATTTTGTGGCCAAAGGAGACGGCACTCACTTCTTTAGTTCAAGCCTTAAAGAACACAATATGGCCGTATATAAATATCAGATAAGAAGAAAGAGGTAAATATAGCTACATTATTCATCCAGCTTTTGGTGGGACCGAGTTTGACGAGACCGTGCAGATAGAGCCTGCTCCACTTTATCCATAAGTTCAGTCAGGTCGACAGACTTAACCACATAGTAATCCGCAGCAATAGACTTTACATCGTGCTGAAAACTGTCGTAGGCAGTGCAGAGAATGATTTTGACGTCCTGGTCTCTGGTGCGGATTTCCTGCAGGATATCCAGACCACACTTGTTGCCATCCAACTTAATATCTAAAATCACGACATCTGGCTCTTCCTTTTCGATGATTTTTAAAATATTATCACTCCCATTCGAGGTGATGACATCATAACCTTTATCTTCCAGTTCCTCTTGATAGAGCATACGGATGTGTAATTCGTCATCAATAACTAAAATTTTTCCCTTCATGACTTTCTCCTTTTAAGTTTTAACTATTAGCCCTGAGAGGATTAACTTATGAAAGTCTTTATCGAGCCTGAAAACAAAGAAATCGAGTTGCCCAGGAGGCCCAAGACAGTCCTCAGTCTTTTGAATAAATTAAATTTGCGCCCTACCCAAGCCTTGGTTATCCGCGATGGTCAACTTTTAACACCTGACAGACGCCTTTACCACAATGATAACATAACCATTCGTCTTGTTATTTCTAGAGGTTAAAAAAGAAATCATTACAAACGGCAAGATATACTCAATTTAACAGAGCCAAAGGATACAAAAAATGAAATGCAGAAGATGTCAAAAACAAGCTGTAGTGGCCTTGCCCAGCCATAACACCGCTTTTTGCGCAGACTGTTATCTACTGTTTTTTAAACGCCAGGTAGAAAAGGCCATCAAGGATCACAAACTCCTGACCCAAAATGATAAAGTCGTGGTAGCCATAAGTGGAGGCAAGGACTCTCTGGCCCTTACCTGGCAACTGGCCAATCTTGGCTATGATGTCACCGGCCTCCATATTGACCTGGCTATCCCGGATTCTTCTGAAAAGGCCAGGGAAATTACAACCAACTTTTGTAAAAAGTTTAACATTAAATTGAAAATTTTGGAAATAAAAAATGAAGGGTTGGCAATTCCGGAAGTCAAAAAAAGAATCAGGCGTCCTGTTTGCTCGGTATGTGGTCAAATCAAGAGGTATTATTTTAACAAATTTGCCCTGGACCATGGATTCACTGTCCTGGCCACAGGTCACAACTTAAACGATGAAGTGGCAAGACTGCTTTCGAACACCCTGCGCTGGGATACAGCCTACCTTAGTGACCAGGGGCCACTTCTCCCTGCTGAAAATGGCTTTATGCGCAAGGTCAAACCCTTGTATCGTTTGACAGAATTTGAAACTGCCAATTTGTGTTATCTGGTAGGAATTGAGTACGGTTTTACCCCCTGCCCGTATAGCTCCGGAGCCAGTTTTACCTATTATAAACAACTTCTGGACGAACTTGAATTTAACCAACCCGGTCGCAAACTCCAATTTTACGAAGGATTTTTAAAACGGGGACAAAAAGCCTTCAAGCTTCTGGAACAAAAACAGGGTCAGGAACTCAACCCATGCCCCGAATGTGGTTATCCTACCTCAGGGGAACTATGTGGTGTGTGCCGGATCAAGAAAATGATGGGTGTCATGAAGTAGGGGTAAAGTAGCCTCGGCTAATAATTATTGAAAAATGGTTGAGAGCATGCAAAAGAATATAAGCTTAAATATCTATAATTTACCATATCTTTTACTTACATTAGCTGTACTTTTCTGGTCTGGCAATTTTATTATAGGCCGGGCTGTACGCGCTGATGTGCCACCGGTTGCGCTGGCCTTTTGGCGTTGGTCCTGCGCATCGCTGCTGGTGCTTTGGCCGGCAATACCCCATTTAAAACGAGACTGGGACACGTTACGGAGCAACTGGCCTATACTGCTGCTTCTTTCGGCCATTGGTATCGCTTCGTTCAATACGTTGCTTTATATCGGCCTTCAGTGGACCATTGCAATCAACGCTTTCCTAATGCAGTCGATTATGCCAGTGCTGATCGTGGCCATGTCCTTCCTGATATTCCGGGAAAAAATTACTGTCATGCAAGGCATTGGTGTCGTGATCTCCTTAATCGGAGCCTTTATTATCATTGCGCAAGGCAACTTGAAGATGCTGAGTTCGCTGTCAATGAACCGTGGCGACGTCCTTATCTTCATCGCTGTGATCTCCTATGCTGGTTATTCAGTGATGTTGCGCAAGCGGCCCTCCGTACATCCGCTTAGCTTTCTGGCCACCACGTTCATTATCGGCTCACTGTTGCTGCTGCCTCTCTATTTGTGGGAGACCTTTACCATGCGCTCCATCTCCTTCAATCGCCCTACTCTACTGGCTATTGGCTATGTAGCGATTTTCCCATCGATTCTTTCCTACCTCTGCTATAACCGAGGTGTGGAACTTATAGGGGCAAACCGCGCCGGGCTATTTATACATCTGATGCCCGTGTTTGGCAGCATTATGGCCATTATATTTCTGGGAGAATCCCTTCGATGGTTTCATGGTGCGGGCATTGTATTGATTGCGTTAGGAATCATTTTGTCAACCCGTAGCAAAACATAAAAGATTTAACTGCAAAAACTCATTTTTTTGACTTTTTGCAAACTTGTAATAGTTTAACACCTTAAAAACATTGAACTTTGAACCTTGAACTAAGCCTGCTAAAACAGCGAAGCGAAGTTTTTGCAAGCGTATCATAAAATATGGACACACTGCCCATTATCCAAATTGATTATCCGGACTGGCTAAAAAAATCAGTCCGGCTAAACCAGAATATTAACTCTGATGAAGAAAAAATGCACCTGGCCCTTTCCCTGGCCAAAGCCAATGTAGAAAACAATACAGGGGGTCCTTTTGGCGCTGCTATTTTTGAAATGAATAGTGGCAAGTTAGTCTCAGTAGGTATCAACCTCGTCACCTGGTCCAATTTGAGTGTACTCCACGCCGAAATCGTGGCCTTTCTCATGGCCCAAAAAAGAGTAGGTAGCTACTCATTAGGCGATGCTGGTGATTATGAACTCTTTTCATCCAGTGAACCGTGCGCCATGTGCCTCGGGGCCACGTTGTGGTCTGGGGTCAAGCGGATTGTTTTCGGGGCTTCAGGCAAAGCTGCAAGGGCCATTGGCTTTGATGAAGGGCCTGTTTTTGATAAATCCTGGCAGTATTTAAAAAATGCAGGGATTATAGTTGAAGAGGGGCTACTCGCAAAGGAAGCAGAGGAAATCCTGAAGCTTTATAAAGATAAGGGTGGTATTATTTATAATGGATGACTGTGCCTGCTCACCATCTTCTCTATCGCCTTCTCCATCTCAGCCACCTTTTTCTTAAACCCCGTCCTTGTTCCACTCCATTCCTTGGAAGCATTGCTTGGTAATTTACAGCCGTCAATGGCAAACATATCCCTGCCGATTAATCCCTGCTCATCACAGACTAAAAGCACTACCAGAAAAAGCTGGACGATCTCTTTGTCCATGCTGGAAATAAAGTTGGCAATAGTCGTGAAATGGGGCCGGGTATCAGCGGATAAGACCATAAAAATGATATTCTCCTTACAGGCTCTGGCTATCTTGCAGCTGGAAACAATACCTCGTGAATAAGCGCAGAGGATGATTTTCAGTAATACCTTGGGGGTCGTAGGCAGGAGCACCGGTATCATCGGTTTTGAACCGGTCGTTAAATATGGAAAGTCGAATTCGTGGTCAATCCAGGGCTATCTCATCTAAATAAGTCTTGCTTAATTTTTCAGGTAGGATAGTTAAGGCTAGGGAGACATTTTTTTATTTTACCAACTATTTCAGTTGGTTATAGGTTTATTCTTTTATTTAAACGCGAATTTTTTGCTTTTTTTCTGTTTAAAAATCTTTTATACTCTCCTAAAAACTTTAGGAGGGCTTATGATTAATGACATTATCCATATTTTGGAGAAAGTGCCGGATCCAAGGGTAGATAGAACCAAGTTACATCTATTAAGTGATATTCTTTTCATTGCAATTTGCGCTATCATTGCCAATGCTGATTCTTACTATGATATGCAACTTTTTGGTGAAACGCATATTCAATGGTTTAACCCAAGTTTCCAGTGTTGTTGAGTAAATAATCTAATATTTCAATGTGTTAACCAAAAAAGGACTAATTTTACGGGCACTACTTTTGCGATGTAATTATTTTCCGTTTCCTCACAGACTCGCTGGTGATATGCATGGCTGAATAGATTTCCTGCTGTTTGAACGTAGGTGTTGTGCAATGCCGGATATGTATCACCTTACCAGCTTCTGTCGGCAAGCTTGTAGTCATGATCCGATGGGTGGATAACCATGACCTGATAGTCTTCCAGCGATGAAAAAGACCTGTTTCGTTTAGACGGTAGCGGATATAATGCAGGAGATGATAGGCCAAAACAGTGATGAAAAGATGGCCTTCAATACGTTCTGGCTTCTGATGAAAATTGGGGCGTAGGCCAAGCTCGTCCTTCAGACAGCGAAAGGCGTCTTCTACCACTGTGAGCATGATATAGATTGACCAGATTTGTTCATCAGCTAAGTCTGTCCGGTCAGTGCGCAGAAAATAGCTGCCATTATAGGGTTTGCCCAGTCGCTCTTTATCAAATTCCCAGATGATGTCCACGGCATTTTGTCCATCGGCTGTGACCTGAATGTCAAAGCCTGGAGAAACCCGGCTGTATTGCTGTCGCAGACGGCCAATCTTTTCCAAGACCTTGTCATATCTCTTGAGCCGTCTTTTGATGCCAAGGCCTTCACGGAGATATGATAATTCTTTTTCCATCTTCTCCCTGGCTTTGTTGACCATGGCATTTTCTTTCTTGGATTTGGCCTCGCTCAGACAGTGAAGAAAAAGTTCATCACCTTGATGGAAACTGTGGACTTTTATGCCCTCTTTGATTTCAACGAACTCTGGTGTTGGGAGCTCATGGGGCTTTGACCGTGAGACTACAATGTAGGAGAATCCTTCCGACTTGAGGTTGGCTAGGTTATCCTCTGTAGCAATGCCGGCATCAATGACTACGGTGGGCTTTTCAAGTGGCAAAGGCGGATGTTGTCCCTGGGCCTGTTTATGGACTTCATTGACCATATCCAGTAATGTCTTTGACTCGCTGACATTGCCTTCGAAGATACGGCTTGTCTTGAGAAAGCCCTGTTCATCCAAGACAATGCCCAGGGTAACCAAAGGACGGTCATTGCGTTTTTCTTTGGACTTGCCCCGCTTGGCCTTTTGGTAGAAGGGCACATTACCTTCAAAGTAAGTATTGGTCAGATCATAAAGAATAATGGATTCACCTAGTCCCAGAAGTTGTTTGCTGTATTCTCTTATAAATTGTTCAATCTGCTCTTTGTGCTCAAACAGGATGTCTGAGGTGTTATAGAGAGCATGTTTTGATATCCTGGAGAAGTCAGTACCCAGGATATCGTCCAAGCCACTTTCTTCTTCGGCAAATCGTTTGAGTTCCCATTCGCTGCTGGGGTGGATGAGACGGCCGACAATGAGTAATGTAGCCAACTCCATAGTTGTTTTGTTAAATCCAAGTTCTTTGAAAAGCTTAAAAAAACCAAGTTGAACCATGGCCTGCACCCCGACATGCTCAGGCCCCACAGACTTTCCTTCTGTAGAACTAATGGCATTGACGTCAACCATATGGAAATCAGCTTCATTTTCTGTGAATTCGTTCTTTTCTGCCATTTTTTTGGAGATGAGCAACTTTGCATAGTGTTGAGCCAGGGCTTCAATATGATCGTCCAAATGTAGAATGCGCTTTTGTCCGTTGAGTAGCTCTTCAATTCGTTTTGCTAGTTGTTTCCAATACTTTTTATCCAGGTCGAATGGATCAAGGGAAAGCAGAATATGTTGCCGTGGTCCCTTTTCAGTGCGGACCGACTCAACCAACTCATGGGTATAGTATATTTTACTGGATGTTTTGTTCTTTTTTGCTTTAGCACGGATAAACATGTAGTCATGCTAGCACATTTCACCTCGATTGCAAGCACTAATTTTATTTTATGGGCACTACATTGTCCCTTTGAAAAATTCTAAGTCAATAAAATCAACAGGTTATTGAATCAAAAAACCCAAAATTTGGCCAAAATTTGCTAAATTTTGGCGCTTCCGTGGAAACTTGGGTTAAGAAATATTTGAAGTTACCTAATGGTATTCCATCAAAGCATACTTTTCACCGGGTACTGACAATGATTAAGCCTGAGACTATGGTTGAATGTTTAAGAGAAATTGTAGGAGTGATTTCTCCTGAGGGTAAAGTTAATCATATAGCGTTAGATGGCAAGACTATCAGAAGGTCATATGATAAAGGAGCAAACAAGAAGTCTATTCATGTGATTAGTGCCTGGGCATCAGAGAACGGATTGGTTTTAGGTCAACTCAAGGTAGATGATAAATCTAATGAGATTACAGCGATTCCTGAATTACTGGATACTCTTGATATTAAGAAAACCACAGTTAGTATCGACGCTATGGGATGTCAAAAAGAAATAGCCAAGAAGATAAAAGAAAATGGTGGAGATTACTTTTTGGCAGTAAAAGCAAATCAGAATACGCTTTATGAAGATATTCGAGCCTTCTTTGAAGGCTTATCAGAAGAAGAGTGTGAAAGTTATCAGGAGATAACAAGCGGTCATGGTCGGGTAGAAACGCGTAAAGGTATAGTCTGGCAAGATGTGGACTGGCTTCCACAAAGGGAAGAGTGGCCAGAGCTTAAGTCAATTATCATGATAGAAAACATCAGAGAAACAGGCAATAAACGAACCATAGAAAAAAGGTATTATATCTGTAGTCGAGCATGTTGTGCATCCGAGGCCGTGCAAATTAGCCGTAATCATTGGGGTATAGAAAATTCCTTGCACTGGGTGTTAGATGTAACCTTTGGAGAAGATAGTAGTCGCATTCGGAAAGGTCATGGTCCAGAAAATATGTCAGTTCTAAGACGGATAGCTATTAACCTCTGTAAACAGGATAAAAAATCAAAACATAGTATCAAAGCCAGAAGGAAAAAGGCTGCCTGGGATATAAATTATCTTGCAAAGGTTATTTTTAATAAATTTTAGGTGTACTAGTCAAAACAAAATCTGACAGTGGTTATCCTTTCTGGCAGTTGTAAGATTTAGTTAAGGTTGTCAGATTTTGTTTTGACTAGTACACTTGAAAAAACCGCCGCCGTGCTTGGGGTCAGCTGAATACGATTGTTATGTGTGCCTTATCGGGGTATCTTTACATTATCATCGTCATAAATACCTCTTTCGGCCGTTGTATGACATGCAATACAGTTTGATAATGAACCAATGGATTCACGTTCAAAAACTTCAGGGTTTAGCTCATGATGCTCTTCTATGATATAAGGGATATCGGTAATCCTCATATAAACATGATTTCCTAATCTTCGCATAATTTTAACAGCAAGTCCTGACGAAGAGTTTTCTGCACTATTCGATTTTAGATAATCAGAAATAATTTCTTTTGAATCAGGATCAATTTCTACTACCTCTCCGAAATGATCATCTAATTGATTAAGGATCTTCATCCAAGAGGCGGAAGGCAACAGCTCTGGTTGATAAGGGAAATGACACCCACTACACTCTGCTTCATAGGTTGGATTGTTCACAGATTTTAAATAACTTTCATCATGATCATCACGGTCATCATCACCGTGGTGATAGTCATCATCATGGTCGTCATCGTAAATTTTCTGGTACCATCTTTTATCTTCCTTATGGTCGTCATCGTCTGCAATGACAACAGAAGATGGAAGCAGCAACAGAAAAAGAAAACCGATTAAAATCATAGTTTTTGATGCCTTCATGACAACTCCCTTCTGTTTTCATTTGTCTTATTAGTCGTTACCACATAACTTATTTTATATATTATTTCTAACCTCACCTTTTAAACAAAACAAACCATATTTCCACCTCAAAATCAAGAGAAGAGCTCTTTTTTCAAATTTACTAAGAAGTTAAGCATTTCAATACAATATACACAACAAACAACATTCTGCGCCCTGCAAATCTTCCTCGCTTGTAAAAAATTTTTCATTTAATTTGTCAAATTGAGCCTAGATGATTGAGCACTTACCCAATACTGTCTATATAAAATTTAAATATTAATTCTTATATTACCAAATAAGATAAAAAATAATAATTTTATCAAATATTATTTTGAAAGACGCTACTGCTAAAACTAACATATCAACTTTTTTACAAAAACATGTTCTCATAACTACTTGAAATAACTCAAAACTGCCTACAAAAACGGAATTTTTACAGGCGCATCTTTCAAATTGGGAAAGAAGTATCTTTGTCTGAACTTGGCACCAGGATTGGCCTGGCCCAACAGACAGTGGAGCGCTATCTTGATTTGCTGGAAAAGTGTTTTGTGATTAAAAAGGTTACAGGGTTTGCCCGTAACTTGCGTAAAGAAGTTTCAAAGACAGCAAGATATTATTTTCTGGATAATGGCATTTTAAATGCCGTAATCAATAATTTTAATCCTCTATCTTTGCGCAACGATGTTGGTGAGTTATGGGAAAATTTTATTTTTGTGGAAAGGTTGAAAAGGCAATCATATTTGCAAACCCACATACCAGGCATTATTTCTGGCGTACTTATGACCGGCAGGAAATCGATCTGGAGGAGGAAGTTGACGGCAAGTTGGCTGGTTATGAAATTAAATGAGTTCCCAGACGAAAAAAAGCTCAGAAGCTCTGGATAAATACTTATCCTGAAGCTTCTTTTGAACAAATTTCAAAGGATAATTTTCTGGAGTTCATAGTTTAAGATGCGCCTGCAAAAACTCCGCTTCGCTGTTTTTGCAGGCGCATGGCAGACACATGCATTAAATTTCTTTACACACCAAATCACCCATCTCAGAACAACTCACAAGTTGTTTGCCTTGTTCCAGCAAATCTCCGGTTCTGTAGCCTTTAGCCAGGACATTTTGCACTGCCTGCTCAATGGCCTGGGCTTCTTCTTTCAGGTTAAAAGAATAATCAAGCATCATGGCCACTGAAAGGATAGTGGCTAAAGGATTAGCCTTGTTTTGGCCGGCTATATCCGGGGCTGAGCCGTGAATAGGCTCGTAAAGGGCCGGGCTTTTCTCGCCCATGGAGGCCGATGGCAACATACCTAAAGAACCGGTAATTACTGCTGCTTCATCAGAGAGAATATCTCCAAACAAATTAGAGGTTACTACTACATCAAACTGGGCTGGATCGCGCACCAATTGCATGGCGGCATTATCCACGTACAAATGATTAAGCGTAACATCCGGATATTCTTTACTGACTTCTTCGACTACTTCTCTCCATAACTGAGACACGTCCAGGACATTTGCCTTGTCCACAGAAGTGACGAGATTTCTTCTTTTACGCGCCAGTTCAAAAGCCAGGCGTGCAATTCTTCTTATTTCGTCCTCATCATAAATCATGGTATTAAAGGCCACACGCTTTCCATCGCGAACTTCTTCGCCTTTGGGCTGGCCAAAATAGATCCCGCCGGTAAGTTCCCTTACCACCAAAAGGTCTATTCCCTTATCAACAATATCCGGGCGTAAAAGAGAAGCATTTTTGAGTTCAGAAAATAACTTTGCCGGCCGCAAATTAGCAAACAGGCCCAGTTCTTTTCTGATACCTAAAAGTCCCCTTTCTGGACGCCTGTCTTTGTCTATATTATCCCATTTTGGTCCGCCAACAGCCCCCAAGAGTACAGCATCGCTTTCTTTACAAATCTCTACTGTCTCCTCAGGCAAAGGAAAACCGGTTTTATCTATGGCCTCTCCACCAATTAATGCTTGTTTTAAGACAAACTCATGACCAAACTTTTGGCCAATAGCTTTCAAAACCTTGACCGCCTGCTCGACTATTTCCGGCCCGATGCCATCTCCTGGGAGCAAGCAAATATTAAACTCCATCTTTATTCTCCTCCTTTAGGCTGCTCTTAAGTACCTTTTCAATAACCAGTGGCCATTTCATCTCTCACCCGCTCCCGTTGGTCGCTAGAGGCACGGAGTCACAGAGAATGCAGGCCAAGCCAGGCCTGTATCAAAAACAGCTACCTGAGCAAAGCTCAGGGAAAACTCCGTGTCTCTGTGCCTCTAGTAAGCGAAGCAAACGGGCGAGAAAAAATTTACCCATTGCACCATGCATTGCCACAACTTCTTGAGAAGTTACGCACTTAATCTGTCCCGAACATAATTGATCAGCCCGCCTTTTTGTAAAATCTCTTGCATAAACTCCGGAATAGGGGCTGTTTTAATGGTTTGGCCCGTTGTCTTGTTTTCGATCACTCCCTTGACCGCATCAATTTGCAGCTCATCGCCTTCCTTTATTTCCTCGATCTTGTCTCCGATTTCCAATAAAACCAGACCCATATTAAATCCATTACGATAAAAAATACGGGCAAAACTATGGGCAATGACCACGTTAATTCCAGCACCTAAAATAGCTATGGGCGCATGCTCCCTGGATGAACCACAACCAAAATTCTTGCCGGCAACAATAACATCACCAGGTTGCACTCGCTTGATCCAGCCTTCCTCAAGCCCCTCAAAACAATTTTTACCCAACTCTTCAGGATCAGTAGTGACCAGGAATCTGGCCGGAATAATGGCGTCTGTGTCAATATGATCGCCTACTTTATGGACTCTGCCTGTATATTGCACATTTTCCTCCCGTTTTTTTAATGTTCAATGTTCAAAGTTCAATGTTCAAAGTTAAAAATTGAAGATTTAATATGTTGTTACCTGTTGCTCTATAAAATAATTCAACATTCATCATTCAACATTCAACATTAAATTTCCCTCGGATGAGTAATTTTTCCAGTTATGGCTGTTGCAGCTGCGACCATGGGACTGCCCAGATAAACTTCGCTATCTAAGCTTCCCATGCGGCCTTTAAAATTGCGGTTGGTGGTTGCCAGACATTTTTCTCCGGCAGCTAAAATACCCATGTGTCCGCCCAAGCAGGGACCGCAGGTTGGAGGACCAATTATGGCCTCAGCCTCAGCAAAAATTTCCAACAAACCTTCTTCCAAGGCCTGACGATAAATAGCTGGTGTTGCCGGGAGCACAATAAAGCGAACATTCTTGGCCACTTTATGGCCTTTTAAAATTCTGGCTGCATCTCTTAAATCTGAAATCCGGCCATTGGTACATGAACCAAGCACAACCTGATCCACGACAACATCCTTTAACTCCTCAACCGGCCGTACATTTTCCGGCAGATGTGGACATGCAACCTGTGGAGACATCCCTGTAACATCAATATCTACCCTGCGCACATATTCAGCACCAGGATCAGGAAAAATCTGTTCGTCACCATCTCGCCCGTGCTCTTTTGCATAGGCAAGGGTTTTTGAGTCGGCAGGAAATAATCCGACTTTTCCCCCGGCTTCAATGGCCATATTGGCCATGGTCATCCGACCCTCAATATCCATATTTTCCACTACTTCGCCGGTAAACTCCAGGGCCTTATACAGGGCACCATCAACCCCGATTTGACCAATAAGATAAAGAATAAGGTCTTTGGCACCGACATATTCATCTAATTCACCAAAGATATTAACCAGAATGCTTTCCGGCACTTTAAACCAGGTCTCGCCCAAGGCCATGGCCCCGGCAATGTCCGTGCTACCAAGACCCGTTGCAAAGGCTCCCAGGCCACCATAAGTGCACGTATGGCTGTCAGCGCCCACTACTATATCGCCCGGTCCGACCAGGCCCAGTTCAGGCAAAAGCGCGTGCTCAACCCCAACATTTCCCCCCTCATAATAATGGGTGATATTCAACCTTCTGGCAAATTCGCGCACTTTTTTAACCTGCTCAGCAGACTCAATATCTTTATTAGGAGTAAAATGATCACAGACCAGGGCGATCTTGTCCCGATCAAAAACTTTATCCGCACCCATTTTAGCCAAAGATTCTATGGCCAGGGGAGCTGTAATATCATTGGCCAAAACCAGGGAAACTTTACACTGGACAATCTGCCCAGGTTCTTTGACTTCTTCTGCGCAATTTCTTTGCAATAACTTTTGGGCTAAGGTTTGCTCCATTTATTTCTTCCTCCTGTTTTGGTTTAGTAGTTAAGTAGTTGAGTAGTTGAGTGGTTAGGTTAACCCTATTTTTTAATTCAACATTCAACATTCATCATTCAACATTAACCCGCTTCTCCCTTTCCTTCTTAGCCAACCGGTTCAAGGCATTGATATAGGCCTTGGCACTGGCAACAATGATGTCAGCATCAGCCGCTCTTCCAACAGCAGTGACCCCGTTTTCCTCCAGTCTGACTGTAACCTCACCCTGGGCATCAGTTCCGCCGGTAATGGCATTAACAGAATAACGCAAAAGTTTAGGATTGCGTTCTGTTAATCTGCAAATGGTATTAAATACTGCATCAATGGGTCCCACACCAAAGGTTGCTTCCTGTTTCTCTTCGCCATCAACCTTCATCTTCAGGGCAGCACTGGGCGAAGCCTTGTCATCGGAAATGGCAGTGCAGTATAAATAAATCAATTCGTATTTATCCGGGATACGGAAAATCTCTTCCAGAACAACTGCTTCCACGTCTTCATCATAAACCTGTTTCTTTTTATCGGCCAGACGCTTGACTGCTGCAAAAACTTGATTGATCTGCTCTTCCTCCAGAGTATAACCCAATTCATCCAGCTTCTGCTTGAGCGCATGTCTGCCCGAATGCTTACCAATGACCAAATCACTGGAAGTTTTTCCTATACTTTCCGGAGTCATGATTTCGTATGTCTGGCGATGCTTTAACACTCCATCCTGATGAATACCTGATTCATGGGCAAAGGCATTGGCCCCGACAATAGGTTTGTATGGAGGTATGGGCTGCCCGATAATCATGGATAACAGGCGACAGGAAGGGAAAATTTGCTCAGTGACAATATTGGTATCTAAATTATAATAATCCTTGCGTACACAAAGAGCCATAATTACTTCTTCTAAGGCAGCATTACCTGCACGCTCCCCTATACCGCTTATAGTGACCTCAGCCTGTCTTGCTCCAGCCTCAATCGCGGCCAAGGTATTGGCAACAGCCAGGCCCAGATCATTGTGGCAATGAACACTGAAAATAGCCTTATCACTATCAGGAACCTTTTCCAAAAGATACTTAATCAGACGTCCGAACTCCTGGGGCTGGGCATAGCCTACAGTATCCGGAATATTGATCACCTTGGCTCCGGCTTTTATGGCCACATCCACCACCTGAACCAGAAAATCCCAGTCTGATCTGGAAGCATCTTCAGCTGAAAATTCCACGGTAGGACAAAGCGAGGAAGCAAAAGAGACTGCCTCTTTTGTCATTTCCAGGACCTGTTCCCGGGTCTTACGTAATTTGTATTCCAGGTGGATGTCAGATGTAGCAATAAAGGTGTGAATGCGTGGATCCTCAGCCTCTTTTACCGCATCCCAGGCGGTTTGAATGTCGCGTTGCACTGCCCGGGCAAGCCCTGCCACCTGACAATTTTTTACAGCCCTGGCGATATTCTGCACGGCCTCAAAATCGCCCTGGCTGGCAGCAGGAAATCCAGCCTCGATAATATCTACGCCTAACTTTTCCAATTGCCTGGCAAGACGCACCTTTTCCTGCAAATTCATGGTCGCGCCCGGGGACTGTTCTCCATCACGCAAAGTCGTATCAAAAATAAATACCTTATCTGACATTTTTACCTCCTCTCAAATTGAGTTAAGTAGGTGCACAATGCTTTGTGCCCGCACTGTACAAGTATAAGTTAATTGGGCAACTTCAACCCATCAAATCAATCTAACCAGTAAGTTTTGGCTTGAAATAAGGACTTATAAACGTCCAGTATGTGGGGGTAAATAGTTTACGAGAGCTCCTTACGGGGCTCCCGTAGCTTGGAAGAATTACGTAGGGGTAGTATTAGGAAGGTGTAAATAAGACCGGATAACAGGTAGCCTATGAAGAACAAGAAACCGAGCAACTTGGGCTCGGATGCAACCAGAACAAAGAGCATGATAATGCTCACCGTCGTTGTAAAAGGATGGGCCTTGACTACTTCCACTTCTTTAAAGGAAGCATATTTTATCCTACTAACCATGGCCAAGGCCAAAACAAAGGTCAAAATCAAGGCCACTTTAGGTAAAACAGGCTCAACCCAATTTTTCGGAATATACTCGGAAAATAAGACCAGGGTAGCTAAAGTACAGGCAGCAGCCGGGATAGGCAGACCAATAAAAAACTTTTTGGGCAACTCTTTAGCTTGAACATTAAACCTCGCCAGCCTTAAGGCGCCGCAAGCCACAAGCAGAAAACTGACTACCAACCCAATACGCCCAAATTTATGCGTCTGCCATAAATAAACCATTACTGCCGGACTAATCCCAAACGAGGACAAATCCGCCAAAGAATCGAACTGAACACCAAAATCAGAACTGGCCTTGGTAAGCCTTGCCACCTTGCCGTCCATACCATCAAAAAGACAGCTGACCAAAATGGCTATGGCACAATGCTCAAACCGCCCCTCAATGGCCCAAAGCATACCCAAAAAACCAGAAAACAGACTGGCTGTAGTCAGTAAATTGGGCAGGATATAAAATCCTTTATGTTTGGGACGAATGTCCTGATCCATACCTGTATAAGTGTTATGCGTTATATTTTTTAGTATTATGCCTTTTTTCTTGCAACTATACTTTGACCGGCAAATACTTTGTCGTTTATCTTGACTAATGGTTCATATCCATCAGGAAGATAAAGGTCAACCCTGGAACCAAACTTTATCATTCCCAGCCTCTCTCCACGATGCAAATGATCTCCATGCTCAACCCAACAGACAATGCGCCGTGCAATGAGCCCGGCAATCTGGACCACTGTCCAAAATTCTCCCTCTTTATCTTTTAACAATATGGCATTGCGCTCATTATCTTTAGAAGCTTTATCCAAAGAGGCGTTTATAAATTTACCGGGAAAATATTTTATCCCTTCTACCTGTCCGGTAACAGGGGATCTGTTAACATGCACATTAAAAACATTCATAAAGATACAAATGGCCGTCTTTTCCTGGCCAGAAAAGGGGTCTGTCATTTTTTCCACTTTCACTACTTTGCCGTCAGCCGGAGCCACAGCCAGACCGTGTTCCTGAGGAACTACCCGCTGCGGATCACGAAAAAAATTGAGTACAAACAGTGATGCGGCTAAACCTAAAATGGCCAAAAAATTCCATTCCAGCAAAGCAAAGACAATGGTAGCCAAAAATGTCCAGATGATAATTGGCAAACCTTCAAGACAAAATCCAATACCTGGTTTTAACATCTTATCTCCTTTTAACCTTTTAACTCAATGTTCTGAGTTGTCTAACTCTCTAGAATTTCAACACTTTTGGCGAGCGCATTTTTTGAAATGCATTATAAACGGCTTGGGTAACACATCTTGGTAAAGCTTGCGGAAAAGCCGTGCATCGGGGGCTACCTTACAAAACTATCAAAACACAACATAAATACAGAAACTATTTTGAGCAACACTTAACCCAAAAATCCCTTTATGCACAGCCCGCAAGCAAGCCTTAGATGTGTCCAAGTCTTTGTCAGCATTGAAAAAAATGTGCTCGTAAATTACCTCCGAAAGTTGAACTCTTAAGCTTTCAACGCACATACTGTTTTTGCCACTCATCCAGAAACAGGATTGCTGTTTCCAGAGGGGTAAGCTTTCCTTGTTCCTGTCGGATGAAATGGACTATATCTTTAAAATCCACATTCTTAGCCAGTCCCAGCTTATCCAAAAGCTTTTCGAGTTCTTCCTGTAAATCTTCGGGCAAATCTGTCCACCAGGGTTCAAGGTCTTGTTTAAGTCCTTCAAAGTCGAGTTGCTCATCAATATAATCAAGCAGGGTCTGCATTCGATGTACATAAGTATGTTCTTTTAGCACCCTGGCCCTGGCCTTGCCGGCAAAAAGCTGGCGCTCTTCCTCGTGTACCAGAAAATAGTCTATCTGCTCCTGCAACTGGTCCAAGTTTTTAAAGGTGACCAGTTCATCCCGGGCAAAAAGTTCTCCAAGTAAACCACGCTCATCAACCAATTGAAAAGCACCGCAAGCAGCCAGTTCAAAGGTCCTGGGATTGACAAAGTCGCCAAGGCTTACCAGCCGATCATCTTTTATGCTGGAATGCAGATTGAGATTAATTTTACTGGCATTAAAAATCTTTACAGCCTCTTCAGGGCTTATACGCTGCCCATTTCTCTGTACCAATGGGGCAAGGGCCACATCACCATCCCATTCCGTGCCCCAAATTTTAAAATCATAATGTAAAAGCTGCTTAAAAGCCTTTCGCCTGTTGGGATAACCCGCCCCTAAAAAAGATACGTCACTACCATACATTTTTTTTTCAACAGGGCTCAAATTCAGGGGACGATGAAAATCCGGCTGGGCAGCCAGCGGAAGATAGAGAGAGTTATCCACTCCAATTTTTTTCAGTTCAGAAAAAAAAGGCTCTTTTTGGATCACGGCAAAGAAGTCGTAATAAGGAGCAAAAGCCCGCCAATAGCCAAAAACTCGATAGTCCTCCACAAACCACATGGCGGTTGCCACGCCATCCCGGCGCAATTGGTTCAAAGTCTGTCTGCTTATAGGAGCTTGGGCCATCGCCAGAACCAGGTGAGGCCCGAAATTGTCCACTTTGGCCCGCACACCGTTGGAGACTACCTGTAAAAAACTATTTTCCAGATATTCCAAATCTGTGGAACGAATTCGAAGTTTCTTTAAGGCCGTAAAAGCCGAGTAAAACTCAGGCGCATCAAACACCTCAACCAGATGCCCCATATCTTTAAGAGCCTGAGCACAGTACTGGCCTATGGGCAAAGAGCCGCCATACATGGGCAGGACAACGAGGATTTTAAGTTTCTTCTTCATCTTGCCTGACATAATCAATACAGCTTTGGGTCATATCATCCATAAGCATCCCATGCTCAAAACCAGCCAAATGTAAAATCCCATGCGCAAGCAGACGCACAAGATGCTCTTGTACCTCCTGACCATATAAAAAGATTTCCCTGCTTAAGGTATCGATGCTTAAAACCAGCTGCCCCAGGAGTTGGGGGTTGTTCTCGTCTTCTGCCGGGAAACTAAGTACATTGGTTGGACCAACGCAGCCTAAAAATTTTTTATTTAGTTCTTCAATGCTGTGATCATCAACCAGTTCCACTTCTAGATGTTTTTCAGTCAGCCCCAAAAAAGACATGATTTTTTCCAGGATGGGTAAAAGTTCACGTTTGCTTATAGGCAGCGCAGGGTTTATACGGGTATTTGTTTTTAAATATATCATCTTCTCAACTTCTTAATTTCCTCCTTTCTTCTCAACTTCTTCTTCCCGGCTCTCATATCGTTCATAAGCCTTAACAATTCGTCCGACCAAATTATGACGGATGACGTCCTGTTCATCAAAATAAACAAACTTGATTCCCTTCACATTCTCTAAGACTCTCTGGGCCTGGATCAGGCCAGATTTTGTTGTCCCCGGCAAATCAATTTGGGTCACATCGCCGGTAACCACCGCCTTGGACCCGAAACCCATCCTGGTCAAAAACATCTTCATCTGCTCGGGCGTAGTATTTTGAGCCTCGTCCAAGATAATAAAGGCGTCATTTAATGTTCTTCCTCGCATAAAGGCTAGCGGTGCCACTTCAATCACGCCTGCTTCCAACATTTCCTGGACTTTCCTAAAATCAAGCATATCATGCAAAGCATCGTAAAGAGGCCTTAAATATGGAGTGACCTTTTCCAGCATATCACCGGGCAAAAAACCGAGTTTTTCCCCTGCTTCCACGGCCGGCCTGGCCAGAATCAACCTCTTGACTTTCTTCTGCATCAAAAAGGACACTGCCACCGCTACTGCCAGATAGGTCTTGCCTGTACCAGCCGGCCCAATCCCAAAGACAAGATCACTTTCCTTTATAGCCTGCAAATAGTTTCTCTGGCTTAATGTCTTGGGGGCAATAGTCTTCCTGGGCGAAACCACAAATACTTCCTGCTTAAAAATCTTCTTTAAACTGGCATTGCTATCCTTGGAGAGTATTTTAAGCCCGGCTTCAATATCCTGTGGATAAACCTTATACCCTGACTTTAAGAGGTCATAAAATTGTACCAAACAATTTTTGGCCCAGTCCAAGGAGTGCTTGTCTCTGGCCTTGAGGTAAATGCTTGTCCCCCGGCTTTCTATCAACGTATTTGTGGTCTTGTGGATTATATCCAGATTCTGTCCATATGGTCCAAATAGTTCTTGAACCAGGGCACTGTCTTTAAAGGTAATACTTGTTTCCAAAAAATTTTCCATTATTTTCCTTTATCTTAAAAATTCCTCAAATAGACTAAACTATTGTGGTTATACGTCATGGCGAGGGGAATAACTTGGCAACTTTAAACATACTTTTGCAAACATCTCAATTCATAATTTGTGATACGGAATTTTAAAAATCACAAAAAGCTTAATCAAACCCATATTCAGGTCAACTCAACCTCAAGACGAGCAACCTCCCCTAAAAGGTAATTAAATGGCTCATATAAAAATGTCAAAACAACAAGGTTGAGAAAACCCCATTTGCCAGCGGCACCTACCACGTCAAATGTGAAAGAATTACGCAATAATTGATAAAATTTTAGCATGAAAAGCTAAGCCGGGCTCAGCTCAGCTAACAGAACATAATAAGGCTCTTGTGGGAGAAAATCTGCTAGCCCAGCAGACTGAGAATCCACCCCTCGTCATTCTGAGGGAGAGAAACGACCGAAGAATCTACCAACGTAGAAAACCAGATTCTTCGCTTCGCTCAGAATGACGTAATTAGAAAACCCCATTTGCCAGCGGCACCTACCACGTCAAATGTGAAAGAATTGCGCAATAATTATGATAAAATTTTAGCATAAAAAGCTAGACTCATCTAACAGAAGATAACAAGGCTCTTGTGGGAGAAAATCTGCTAGCCCAGCAGACTGAGAATCAACACCTCGTCATTCTGAGGGAGAGAAACGACCGAAGAATCTCCAACGTAGAAAACCAGATTCTTCGCTTCGCTCAGAATGACGTAATTAGAAGAACGCATTTGCCAGCGGCACCTACCACGTCAAATGTGAAAGAATTACGCAATAATTGATAAAATTTTAACATAAAACCCTAAGCCGGGCTCAGCTCAACTAACAAAAAATAACAAAGCTCTTGTGGGAGAAAATCTGGTGGCTCAGCAGACTGAGAATCCACACCTCGTCTCGTCATTCTGAGGGAGCGAAACGACCGAAGAATCTCCAACGTAGAAAACCAGATTCTTCGCTTCGCTCAGAATGACGTAATTAGAAAACCCCATTTGCCAGCGGCACCTACCACGTCAAATGTGAAAGAATT